>JAEYOU010000436.1 GCA_023411405.1 Pseudomonadota bacterium
CTGCTCGCCTGGGCCGGGGGCACCGCCCTCCGCCCGTTCGCCGAGGGCTGGGCGGAAGCGCTCGCGCGGCTCGTCCCGCGCATCGCCGCTGATCCGCTCGCGCACCTCACCGCGCTCGTCTCGGCGATCGCGATGGTGACGCTCGGGGCGCTGCTCCGGCGGGTCGCGACCCCGGCGGTCGGCGTCTGCTTCCTGCTCGCGCTCGCCGCGATCGCGCACGGCTTCCTCCAGTTCTGGCTCGAGAGCAGCGGCCTCGCCTGGCTCGCCGTCCTCGCCGGGCTCGTCGTCGGCGCGCGCGGCCTCCACAAGGTCCGGATCCGGGACCTCCGGGCCGACTACCGCACCCCGCGCCCGTACCCGCCACCCGCCTCCACGACGCCGCCCGTGCCCCAGCCCCTCGCCTGGGACCACGTGTGCCTGGCGGAGGACCGGGGCCGCCACCCGCTCGTGGTGGTCTGCGCGAGCGGCGGCGGGCTCCGCGCCGCCGCCTGGACCGCGGGCGTCCTCGGCAAGCTGGACGAGCTCGCCGGGTTCCGGTCGGCGGCGCGGCTCGTCACCGGCGCCTCGGGGGGCATGGTGGGCGCCGCGGCGTGGGTCGCGGGGCTCCGCGTCCCTGCGCCTCCGGGCTGGGAGGCGCTCTGCACGGCGGTCGGCTCGCTCGACGCCCTCACGGACGTCGCCCGCACGCTCGTCTTCGAGGATCTCCCGCGCGCGTTCTGGCCGGGGGCGAGCGACTGGAACCGCGGCGAGGCGCTGGCGGCCGCGCTCGAGCGCGGCCTGCGGGATCGGCTCGGGGCCGACCTGGCGGCGCCGCTCCACGCGCTCCGCGATGCGGAGGAGCGGCGCGCGGTGCCGTCGCTCCTCTTCTCCCCGATGCTGGTCGAGGACGGGCGGCGGCTCCTCCTCGGGAACCTCGATCTCTCGCCCGTGACCGACAACGGCGTGCTCTGGCTCTCGAGCGCGGCGACCGGCACCCGGCCCGTCGAAGGGCTCGCCTCGCGGACGGCGTACCACGCCTCGCGCCTCTTCCCGGAACGGTGGCACGAGCTCCGGCTCTCCACCGCCGCGCGGCTCTCGGCCGCCTTCCCCTACGCGAGCCCGGCCGCGGTGCTGCCCACCCTCGCGCGGCGGCGGGTCGTGGACGCCGGCTACTTCGACAACTACGGCCTCGAGCTCGCGTGCGCCTGGCTCCGCAGGCTCGCGGAGGAGCGGCGCGCCTGGCTCGCCGAGCGGGTGTCCGGCGTGCTCGTGCTCCAGATCCGCGACAACGTCTCGAACCTGTCGGTGAACCCGGAGACCGACGCCGACGCGGACCGCGTGCGGGCGCGCGCGCGGACCACGGCGCTGCGGCGCGGCCTCGAGGGCCTCACCACGCCGCCGGAGGCGCTCCTCGCCGCCCGCGAGTCGGTCATGCTCTTCCGCAACGACGCCCAGCTGGCGGCGCTCCGCGCGATGTTCGACGCCGCCGGCCTGGGGCGCGACACGGTGAAGACGACGATCTTCGAGTTCCGCGGCGAGGCCTCGCTGAGCTGGACCCTCTCCGCGGAGGAGCTGGGCGCCATCCGCGAGCAGGTGAGCTCCCGGGGCATCCAGGAGAAGCTCGAGGCGATCGGGCTGTGGCTCGCGGCCGGGGGCCGGACGCCCGCGGTGGCCGCGCGCTAGCTCACCGGCTTCCGGTGGCCGTGCTCGCAGCAGCCGCTCTGCCGGGCCAGGACGCGGACGATGCGCGGCGCGTGCTCCACCTCGGCGACCGCGCACGGACACGCCCCCGCGCCGTCCGTCCCGAGGCCCGCGCCGAGCGTCTCGACCGCCTCGAGCAGCTCCTTGCGGAGCCGCCGGAGCCGCTCGAGGCGCCGCTGGGCTTGCTCGAGGTGGCCCGCCAGCACTTGCTGGAACCGGAGCGCGAACTCGGCGGCGGTGCGGCACCCGTTCCGGAGCTCGAGCACCGACCGGATCTCGCAGAGCGCGAGCCCCAGCTCTCGCAGGTCGGTGATGAGCCGCAGGCGCTCGAGCTCGTCGGCCGTGTAGCGACGATGGCCGCCCTCGCTCACCACCGCGGGGTGGAGCAACCCCTCCTCCTCGTAGAAGCGGATCGTCCGGACGGTGTTGCCCGTCGCCCGTGCGAGGTCTCCCGAGGAGAGGTCTGCTTCCATGCTCGGCACACCTAACTGCCTGATCCGTCGAAGTCAACGCCGCGCGCGCCCCATGCGCGCATCGTGCGGCGGCGCGCAGAACGGCTTGACCGAGCGGCGTCGCGGGAATAATGGACCGCAGGACTCCGGATTGAAGCCGGAGCTGGGAGAGGCATGCGCAACCTGGTGGCGGTTCCGGAGCTGGGGCGGGTCGAGGGCCAGATGGACGTCTACGCCGAGGCGCCGCTCCCGACGCCGCGCGGCACGTTCCGCTCGATCGTCTTTCTCGACCGGCGCACCGGCGCGGAGCACGTCGCGCTCGTCCTGGGCGATCTCGCGGCCGGCGTACCCGTGGTCCGAGTTCACTCTGAGTGCCTGACGAGCGAGGTGTTCGGCTCGCTGAAGTGCGACTGCCGCGCCCAGCTCGACCGCGCCCTCGATCTCATCGCGGCCGAGGGGCGCGGCGCCCTGCTCTACCTCCGCCAGGAGGGCCGCGGCATCGGCCTCGGCAACAAGATCCGCGCCTACGCCCTCCAGGCGCAGGGCTACGACACCTACCAGGCCAACCGCGCGCTCGGGTTCCCCGACGATCTGCGCAGCTACGACGTCGCCGCCGAGATGCTGCGGCTCCTGGGCGTCTCCGCCGTGGAGCTCGTCACCAACAACCCGCTCAAGGTGAAGGGGCTGGAGGAGGCCGGGGTGCAGGTGCGCCGCCGGGTCCCCCTGCCCTCCCCCTCCAATCCACACAACGTGAACTATCTGCGGGTGAAGCGGGAGCGCACCGGCCACCTCATCCAGACGGACGACGAGGTGGCGCAGGCGGGCTAACCCCGCCGCTCCTGCCACGCGCGGACGCGGTCGTTGGACCGGAACAGCGACGTCTGGAGGATCGTCCGCTCCAGGCACGGCTCGCCGGCGAGGAGCGCGAGCAGGTTCATCGCGGTCGGCCGTCCGGGCGGCGGGTTCATGAGCGTCGCCGCCAGCCTCCCCTGCATCACCATCGAGAGCCCCTGGCCCTTGATCGCGTCCACGCCGGTGACGAGCAGCTCGGCCTCGCACCCCACCTCGCGCGCGGCGTCGAGGACCCCGCGCGCCATCTCGTCGTTGTGGCAGAAGACGCCGTCCGGCCGCGGGTGCCTGGCGAGCCACCGGAGGACCGCGTCGCGCGCCGACTCGTAGCGCCATCCGCCCTCGAGCGCGTCGACCACGCGGACGCCGGCGTGGCCGGCGATCGCCTCGCGGAAGCCCTGGGACCGCAGCGTGACGGCCGCGGCCGCGGCGATGCCGGTGAGCTCGAGGACGTTCGCGCGCCCGCCGCTCGCCTCGACGAAGAACTCCCCCATCTTCCGGCCGATCTGCCGGTTGTCGGGGATGATCACCGAGCGATACAGGCCGGGGTCGCCCAGATCGTCGCCCACGACCAGGACCGGGATGCCCACCGCCCGGAACCTCCTGAGGAGCGGCCGGAGGCTCTCGACCCCGATCGGCGCGAGCACGAGCGCGTCCACCTGCTCCTTCAGGAACGCCTCCAGGGCCCGCGCCTGCTCGCCCACGTCGCCCCGCGTGTCCGCGAACCGGAGCGTCACGTCCCCGTGGCCGCCCTCGGCCACGCCGGCCTCGAGGTCCTCCTTGAGCTGCGCGCCCCACGGCTGGCCCTTCACCACCTGGACGACGCCGACGACCCTGTGCGCTTTCAAGTGAGCACCCCGGTCCTCATCTTCCGCCAACCACGCCGGAAGACCAAGGTCGATCCCGCCCGCGAGCGGCAGCGCGCACGCGGCGCGCGCGACGACGCCGCCCGCGGTGGGCTGGGGCGAGGTGTGCCTCAGCCGCCCGTGAAGCGAGCAGGACGCTTCTCGAGGAACGCGCGGATGCCCTCGTGGGCGTCGGCGGTCCCGAACAGCTCGGCGAAGGCCTGGCGCTCGAGGGCGTTCGCCTGGGCAAGCGGGAGCTCCATCCCGGCGCGGACGAGCCGCTTCACGGCCGATATCGCGCGTGGGCCGCGCGCGAGGATCTTGCCCGCCTGCGCCCGCGCGTGCGCGAGGAGCTCCTCCGGCGGCACCACCTCGAGCACGAGCCCGAGCGCGCGCGCCTTCCCGGCGTCGATCGCCTCGCCCGTGAGCAGGAGCTCGAGCGCCCGCATGGCGCCGATCCGGCGCGGCAGGCGCTGCGTCCCGCCGAACCCGGGGACGATCCCGAGGTTCACCTCGGGCTGCCCGAAGCGCGCGCGCGGGCTCGCGTAGACGAGATCGCAGGCGAGGACGAGCTCGCACCCGCCACCGAGGGCGAAGCCGTTGACGGCGGCGATCGTCGGCCCCGGGAGCCGCTCGAGCCGATCGAACACGGCGTGGCCGCGCTCCGCGACCGCGAGGGCCTCGCCCGGGCCGAGGCCGGCCAGCTCGCCGAGGTCCGCGCCGGCGACGAAGGCGCGGTCGCCCGCCCCCGTGAGCACCAGCGCCCGCGCGGCGCCGCGCTCCACCTCGACGAGGATCGCGCCCAGCTCGTCGAGCGTCGCGGCGTCGAGCGCGTTCAGGACGCCGGGCCGGTCGAACGTGACGAGCCCGATCCCCTCCTCCACCTCGAACCGAACCCGCTCGTTCGCCATGGTCAGGCCTCGTACCGGAAGAAGCCCCGCCCGCTCTTCTTCCCGGTCCAGCCGGCCGCGACGTACTGGCGGAGCAGCGGCGCCGGCCGGTACTTGTCGTCGCCGAGCTCGCGGTGGAGCACCTCGCAGATCGCGAGCACCGTGTCGAGGCCGACGAAGTCCGCGAGCGTGAGCGGGCCCATCGGGTGGTTGAGGCCGAGCCGCACGGCGGTGTCGATGTCCTCCGCCGTGGCGAGGCCCTCCTGGAGCGCGAAGCAGGCCTCGTTGAGGAGCGGGACCAGGATCCGGTTCACGATGAACCCGGGCGTGTCACGGGACGTGACGACCGTCTTGCCGAGCCGCGCGCCGAGCGCGACGGCGGTGGCGTACGTCGCCTCGGAGGTCTGGAGCCCGCGCGTCAGCTCGAGGAGCTGCATCACCGGGACGGGGTTGAAGAAGTGCATGCCCACGACCTGCTCCGGCCGGCGGGTCGCGGCGGCGAGCTTGGTGATCGAGATGGAGCTCGTGTTCGTCGCGAGGAGCGCCTCGGGCCGCAGGAGCGCGTCGAGCTGCCCGAGGAGGGCCCGCTTCGCCCCCTCGTCCTCGACGATGGCCTCGACGGCGAGATCCGCGGCGGCGCAGTCGGCGAGCGCGGCCGCGGGCCGGATGCGCCCGAGGACGGCGTCGCGCTCCGTCCCGGTGAGCTTCCCCTTCTCGACGAGCTTCCCCAGCGTCGCCGCGAGCCGCTCCAGCGATCGCCGCACGAGCTCGGGCGCGGCGTCCGCGAGCACGACCTCGAGGCCCGCCTGCGCCGCGACCTGGGCGATCCCGCTCCCCATCTGCCCCGCGCCCACCACTGCGAGCACCTTCGTCTCCATGTGCGACCTCGCTTCGGCTGCCGGCGGACCGCTTCCGGTCGCCCCCGCGGGGATCGCGGCGCTGCGGCGGTGCGGCCAGGCGGTCCTTAAGAAGCGGCCGACTCCCTTGTCAACGAGCGCTGGGGCGTGGGACGATCGCCACGGATCGCGTGGAGGACCATGAGCTCACACGTGCAGGGCGGGGGGCCCCAGCGAAGCTGGGGGGAGGGGCGCAGCCCCTCCACGCTGGGTCGCGCGCGAGCCCGCAGGG
>JAEYOU010000454.1 GCA_023411405.1 Pseudomonadota bacterium
GGCCCGGGCCCGCCGCAGGTGGAGCCAGCGCGCGGCCAGGACGAGGAGGACGACGCCGACGCCGGCCAGGATGAAGTGGCCGAACTCGGTCGCCTTGCGGGCCGCCGCCTCGATGTCCGAGCCGAAGTAGAACCCGAGGCACACCCAGACCGGCGCCGACACGAGCGCCGCGAGGCCGTCGAGGAGCAGGAACTCCCAGGCCGGCATCCGCGCGTGACCTGCGGTGAAGTACGTGGGGGCGCGGAGGCCGGGGAGGAACCGCGCGATGACCACGACGAGATCGCCGCGCCGGCGCATCAGCTTCTCGACCTGCTCGAGCTTCGCCGGCGAGACGAGCCGCCGGAGGGGGCGGAAGTCCGCGACCCTCGACCCGAAGCGGCGTCCGGCGAGGAAGATGACGAGGTCGCCGGCGAGGATGCCGGCCAGGCCCGCCACCACCATCGAGAGCAGCCCTGGGTCGCCCAGCATGGCGCGGAGCGAGGGGTGCTCCGCCAGCTCGCGCATCGGCGAGGCCTTCCACGCGATGATCCCGCCGGAGACGAGGATGACGTCCTCGGGCATCGGCAGGCCGAAGCCGCACAGGAGCAGGGCCAGGAAGACGAAGGCACAGCCGAACTGGAGGGTCTGCCCTCCCATCTCCACGAGCTGCTCGAGCATCCGCGGCGATCTCCAGGATCCGGCGTTCGGCTGTCCGGTCGCCGCACCTGTGTCTGGGCGGAGACCGGCGCGCCGATCCTCTCCGGGAGCGGCGTGGCATGGCTACTACCGGAGTCCGGGCGCGGCGTCCATACCGGCCGGGCGCTCCCCCGCCACCGGGGGCGCGGCGGGTGGCAGGCGCCCTGGTGGGGGGTCAGCGCGCCAGGCGCTGGAGCGCGTCGCGGTTCTCGGCCATCCGCGCGGCGACGTCGGCGGCGATGGCGAGCGCGAGCTTGAGGCACGCCTGCGGCTTCTCCGGCTGGAGCTTCACGAACTCGCGGTGCGAGAGCTCGACGACCTCGGTCGGCGCGACCGCCACCGCCGAGACGAGGCGGACGGTCTTCGCGAGGAGCGCGAGGGCGCCCAGGTGCTCGCCCGGCCCCACGATCCCGAGCTCCTTCTCCACGCCGTCGACGCGCTGGCTGAGCCGGACCGCCCCCGACTTCACGATGAAGAGCGACTCGCCCACCATGGCCTCGACGAACAGCGGGGCCCCGGCCGGGAACGCCTTCGGCTCGGCGATGCCGGCGAACAGGCGGAGGCCGATCTCGGTGAACCCCTTGAAGAGCGCGTTGCGCTCGAGCAGCTCCTGGGTCGTCACCGCTTCCCCCAGCCGTCCGCGCGGTACTGCGCCGCGATCTCGACGTAGTGCGCCGCCGACGCGCGCAGGCCCGCCAGCTCCTCCGGCGTCAGCGCCCGCTTCACGCGGCCGGGCGCTCCGAGGAACATCGTGCCCGGCGGGACCACCGTGCCCGGCGTGACGAGCGCGCCCGCCCCGACGAACGCGTCCGGGCCGACGACGGCGCCGTCGAGCACGATCGCGCCGATCCCGACGAGGCAGCGGTCGCGGATCGTGCACCCGTGCAGCACGGCCCTGTGACCCACGGTGACGTCGTCCCCGACGATGGTCGGGTGCGTGCCGGTGGTGACGTGCACCACGGTGCCGTCCTGGAGGTTGGTGCGGGCGCCGATCCGGACGTGGCAGACGTCGCCGCGGACGACCACGCCCGGCCAGACGGACGAGCCCTCGCCGAGCTCCACGTCGCCGACGACCGTCGCCCCGTCCATCACGAGGACGGTCGGGTGGAGGCGCGGGGAGATCCCCTTGTACGGCCCGACGGCAGGCATTCCGCGCCGATGCTAGCCCGCGGGCGGGGGGAGGACAAGTTCGGGCCCCCGACCGCGCGGGCGCGGCGCGCCGGAGTGCGCGCGTCAGTGCGGCCGCCCCGTCGCGTGCTGGAGCGCGTGGACGACGTGCCCGGCGACGGCGTCGACCGCCACGCCCCGGGTCACCTGCGCGAACACCACGGGCCCGGCGCCCCGCATCTTCGCGGCGTCGCGCGCCATGACGCCGAGGTCGGCGCCGACGGCGGGGGCGAGGTCGGTCTTGTTCACCACGAGGAGATCCGACTGCGTGATGCCGGGGCCGCCCTTGCGCGGGACCTTGTCGCCCCCGGCGACGTCGACGACGTAGATGGTGAAGTCGGCCAGCTCCCGGCTGAAGTGCGCCGCGAGGTTGTCGCCGCCCGACTCGCAGAAGAGGAGCTCGGGGCGGTGGAGCTCGGTGAGCGCCTCGAGCGCGAGCAGGTTCGCGGTCACGTCCTCTCGGATGGCGGCGTGCGGGCAGCCGCCGGTCTCGACGGCGCGGATCCGGTCGGCCGGGAGCGCCTCGTTGCGCGTGAGGAACTCGGCGTCCTCCTTCGTGAAGATGTCGTTGGTCACGACCGCGAGCGAGAGGGAGTCGCGGAGCAGACGGCAGAGGGCGAGGACGAGCGCGGTCTTGCCGCTCCCGACGGGGCCGCCCACACCCACGGTGAAGGCGCGGCGGGAGAGGTCGCGCCGCCGGGGGCGGTCGCGCGCGGCGAAGGTGCCGGGGCCCTCGGCGGGGTCGTGGCCGGCGTGGAGGAGGAGGCCGCGGGCACGGGCACGGGGGTCGAAGACGGATTGCATGCGTACCTCAGCTCTGGAAGAGCCTCGAGTAGAGGCGGTCCTGGTGGCCCTGCAGGAGGTCGAGGAGCGGCGCGGACGAGGCGGCCTCCTCGGGAGAGAGGTCGGCGGTGACCGCGAGGGCGCGCTCCGCGGCGTCGCCGGCGCGCGAGAGC
>JAEYOU010000461.1 GCA_023411405.1 Pseudomonadota bacterium
GTTCAGGCCTGCGCCGGCTCGCGCTCGCGCACGCGCCCCGCGGCCGCCGCCTCGAGCGGCGCCAGCGCGCGGCGCCGCGCGTGGGCATCGAGCGTCTGGAGGCCGCGGTTCACGGCGGAGAGGACCGCCAGCACCGACGCCGTGACGATGTTCTCGTGGACGCCGACGCCGAAGCGCGGTCCGGCGCCGTCCACGGCCAGCTCGACCATCGCGGCGGCCTTCGAGTCGGCGCCCACGCCGGTGGACCGCTCCTCGTAGGACTGCAGGCGGACGGGGACCTTGAGCGCGTGGACGAGCGCGTCGATGGGCCCGTTGCCGTGGCCGACCAGCACCGCCGTGCGCCCGTGGAGCTCGACCGTGACCTGGACGCCGCGGCCGCCGTCGAGGATCTCGTGGCCGAGGTAGGCGATCGGCTCCGCCTGCTCCAGGTACTCGCGCGAGAAGATGCGCCACAGCTCGTCGGGCGTGATCTCGCCGCCCGTCGCGTCCGCGTGGCGCTGCACGGCGCCGGACAGCTCGACCTGCAGGCGGAGGGGCAGCGTGAGGCCGTGCACCGTCTCCAGGATGTAGGCGACGCCGCCCTTGCCGGACTGTCCGTTGATCCGGATGATCGAGTCGTAGGTGCGGCCCACGTCCTTGGGGTCGATCGGCAGGTACGGGATCCGCCAGCTCCCGCCGCTCGCGGCGGCGGCGGCGAAGCCCTTCTTGATGGCGTCCTGGTGCGAGCCGGAGAAGGCGGTGAAGACCAGGTCGCCGGCGTACGGGTGGCGGGGGTGGATGGGCAGCTGCGTGCAGTCCTCGACCACGCGGGCGACCTGGTTGATGTCGGAGAGGTCGAGCCCGGGGCCGACGCCCTGGGTGTAGAGGTTCAGCGCCAGCGTGACCAGATCGACGTTGCCGGTCCGCTCGCCGTTGCCGAACAGGCAGCCCTCGACCCGCTCCGCGCCAGCCATCATGGCCAGCTCGGCCGCGGCGACCGCCGAGCCGCGGTCGTTGTGCGGGTGCACGCTCAGGATGACCGCGTCGCGGCGGGCGAGGTTCCGGTGCATCCACTCGATCTGGTCCGCGTACACGTTCGGGGTCGCGACCTCGACGGTGGCGGGCAGGTTGAGGATGATCCTGCGGTCCGGGGTCGCGCCGGCGGCCTCGACCACGGCGTCGCAGATCTCCTTCGCGAACGGGAGCTCGGTCGAGACGAACACCTCGGGGCTGTACTCCAGGCGTACGTCCGTCCCGGGCAGCTCCGCGGCCAGCGCGCGGATCAGCCGGACCGAGTCCACCGCCATCTTCACCACCTCGGGCTTCGTCATCCGGAAGACGACCTCGCGGAACACGGGCGCGGTGGCGACGTAGAAGTGGACGATCGCCCGCTTGGCCCCGCGGAGCGACTCCATCGTCCGGCGGATGAGGTGCTCGCGCGCCTGCGTCAGCACGACGAGCGTGACGTCGTCCGGGACGTGGCCGCCCTCGATGAGCAGCCGGACGAAATCGAAGTCGGTCTGCGAGGCGGAGGGGAACGCGACCTCGATCTCCTTGAAGCCGATCGCGCACAGCGTCCGGAAGAGCCGGAGCTTCTTCTCGACGCTCATCGGCTCGAAGAGCGCCTGGTTCCCGTCGCGGAGGTCGGTGCTCATCCAGGTGGGAGCCTGGGTGATGGCGTTGCCGGGCCAGCGACGGTCGGGCAGGTCGACGGGACGGAACGGGGCGTACTTGCCGGAGGGGTGCGTGATCATGGGTCCAGAAGGTAGGGCGGGGGAGGGGGCAGGTGCTTGCGAAGTTCCGGCCCTGCGGGGTGTGATGCGCAACTGTATTGCGTCGTGCCAGTACTTGACGGCATATACTGCCGAACGAGGCTCCAGCAGGGACAGGCCATGCCCACCTCCACCTCGCTCGATCGCTTCGACCGGCTCATCCTCGAGCACCTCCAGCGCGACGGGCGCCTCGCGAACCAGGAGCTGGCCGACCGGATCGGCCTCTCGCCCTCGCCCTGCCTCCGGCGCGTGCGCGCGCTCGAGCAGCGCGGGCTCATCACCGGCTACCGCGCGATCGTCGACGCGAGGAAGCTGGGGTTCTCGCTCATGGCGCTCGTGCACATCGCGCTCGATCGGCACACGCCGGAGCGGTTCGCCAACTTCGAGGCCAAGGTGAAGGTGCTCCCGGAGGTGCTCGAGTGCCTGCTCATCGCCGGCGAGGACGCGGACTACCTGCTCAAGGTCGTGGTCCGCGACATGGACGGCTACCAGAGCCTGCTCCTCAACAAGATCACCCGGATCGAGGGCGTGACCGGCGTCCACTCGAGCTTCGTGCTGCGGCAGGTGGTGGAGCGGACGTCCATCCCGACGGGCCCATGAGCGCCGCGCCTCCGGCCCGCGCGGCCGGTGAACGATCGTTCCGGGCTCCGCACGCCCTCCCACATCGCCGCGTGACTCAGGGGTGCCCCTCCACCCGCCGGCGCCGCGCCGGGCGCGGGCGTGGGTCCCGGCCGCCCATCTGCTAAGCTCGGGTCGACATGGCATCTCTGGACCTCGATCAAGCGATCGTCGAGCTCGTCGGCAAGCAGAAGGTCAAGGTGCCGCCGTACCCTGCGGTCGCCTTTCGCATCGAAGCGGTCGTCCGCGGCGGCAACTACGGGCTGGACGATCTCGCGAAGCTCGTCTCCTCCGACCAGGTCCTCGCGGCCGACGTGCTGCGCTGCGCGAACAGCGCCCTGTACGCGCGCGGCGCGCCGGTGGCCTCGGTCAAGCAGGCGGTCGGCCGCATCGGGGCGAAGGACGTGGCGCGGCTCGCGCTGGCGTCGGGCCTCGGCGCCCACGCGCTCGCCGGCGGTCGGCTCTCCTCGGTCCGGCGGAAGGTCTGGCTCGACGCGCTGGCCTCGGCGCTCCTCTGCCAGGACCTCGCGCGCGCGCGCAAGCTCGCGCCGGACGTCGCGTTCGCGGCCGGCCTCCTCCACGACTTCGGCAAGGTCGTGGTCATCGCCTGCATCGAGGAGCTCCTCCAGAACCGGAACGACGTCGCCCCCAAGCTCGAGGAGGAGTGGGTGGCGGTGATGGACCGCTACCACGTGGAGCTGGGCATGGTGATGGCGGCGCGCTGGGACCTGCCGCCGGTCATCTCCGACGCGATCTCGCTGCACCACGCCGCCGAGGTCACGGCCGCGTCCGAGCCGATGATCGTGAAGACCGTCGCGACGGTCGATCGCGTCCTGGCGCTGCTCGCGACGCACACCCGGCTCGGAGGGGAGGAGCTCGCCACGCTCGGGGAGCTCGGGCAGCACGAGCGCGAGGTGATGGTCCGCACGATCGAGGGCCTCCCCGGCTTCATCGCCGCGTTCGAGAACAGCGACGTCTGGAAGGGCGACGCGCGCAGCGGCCTCGTCGCTGCGCCGCCGCGGTCGATCACCGGCCCGAAGCCGAAGGCCTACCCGGTGGTCCTCAAGCTCGGGGAGCGCGAGCACGCGTTCAAGCTCCTCGGCATCGGGGCCACGCACTGCATGATCGCCGGCGCGAGCGCCGTCCCCGAGAACCTGCTCATGGAGCTCCACGTCGCGTGCGATCCGCCGCTCAAGGGATACGCCAGCGTCAAGCTCGCCTGGCCGGAGCAGGGCGCCTGGACCCTCCTCGTGCAGCCGTTCGGGCTGACCGAGGGCGCGCACTCGCGCTGGAAGCAGCTCGGTGCGGAGGCGGACGCGTCGGCGTGACGGCGCACTTTCCGCGCCGTGTGACCTGCACGGGTGCTGGAAGTTTCCGCGGTTCGCTGGTTGGATGCCCACGCCGGATCACCCATGCCAAGGCTTCGCTGGTCCAGACGCTGGTTCGTCCTGGCCGTGCTCTTCGGGGCGATGGTCGGCGTGGGCACCGTCACGTTCAGCTACGCCTCGGGGCTCGCCTACCTCTCGAACGATCCCGACGCGTGCCGGAACTGCCACATCATGAACGAGCAGTTCGACTCGTGGCGCAAGGGCCCGCACCACGCGGTCGCCACGTGCAACGACTGCCACGTCCCGCCGGGCTTCCCGGAGAAGTACCTGGCGAAGGCACGGAACGGCTATCACCACTCGATGGGCTTCACGTTCCAGCCCCCGCGCCCGGACGAGCCCGGCGCGGCCCAGGCCTTCACGGAACCCATCCAGATCAAGCAGGCGAACAGCCAGATCCTGCAGGACAACTGCCTGCGCTGCCACGGCGATCTCGTGCACGACGTCGTGCGCGGCAGCACCTGGGCCGACAACGCCATCCGCTGCGTGCAGTGCCACCGTGCCGTCGGGCACGGCGCGCGGAGGTAGCGAGGACATCATGGAGAAGACCGGGCGGCGAGCGCTCTGGACGTACGCGGCGGTGGCGCTGGGCGTGGCGGTGGTCACCGCCGGCGTGACCGCGCTGCTCCTCAACATCTTCGAGCGCAAGCAGGAGGCGAAGAACCCCTTCCTGAAGCTCGTCGAGGTGACGGAGGACGACGTCGACCCGGCGAAGTGGGGGACCAACTGGCCGCGCCAGTACGACGGGTACCTCCGCACCTCGGAGCCGTCCCACACCAAGTACGGCGGCAGCGTGGTCGGGCCGGAGGGCACGCTCCCGCCGCAGAAGGCCGAGCGCGATCCCTGGCTCCGCCGGATCTTCGCGGGCTACCTGTTCGCGGTCGACTACCGCGACCGGCGCGGCCACGCGTTCATGCTCCAGGACCAGGAGATCACCAAGCGCAACGTGCCGTCCGAGGCGAAGCAGTCGGGCAACTGCCTCCACTGCCACGCCTCGATCATGCCGCTCTACCGCAAGCTCGGCGCCGAGGCGCTGCCGCAGGGCACGCCGCAGGAGCAGGTGCGGCGCGGGCTCGAGGTGGTCTCGGACATGGAGTACTGGGAGGCCCACGCGAAGCTCGAGCAGACGACGGGCGGGGAGGCGCACCCGGTCTCGTGCGTGGACTGCCACGACCCGAAGAACATGGAGCTCCGCGTGACGCGGCCGGGGTTCCTCGCCGGGATCCAGAAGCTCGCGGCCTCGGCCGATCCGGTCCCGCACCTGCCCAGCGTCGAGCGCTGGCGCCGGGGCGACCGCAAGGCGCCCTACGATCCGAACGTGGACGGGACGCGCCAGGAGATGCGCTCGTACGTCTGCGGGCAGTGCCACGTCGAGTACTACTGCGGCAAGGGCATGACGATCTTCTTCCCCTGGAACGAGGGGCTCAAGGTCGAGCAGATGGAGAAGTACTACGACGGCCTCGAGGTGAAGGGGCAGCGGTTCAAGGACTGGACGCACGCCGAGACCGGCATGGACGTGCTCAAGGCCCAGCACCCCGAGTTCGAGGTCTGGAGCCAGGGAGTGCACGCGCGGAGCGGCGTCGCCTGCGCGGACTGCCACATGCCGTACAAGCGCGAGGGCGCGCTCAAGGTCTCCGAGCACTGGGTGCGGAGCCCGTTGCTCATGGTGAACCGCGCCTGCCAGACGTGCCACCCGTACCCGGACGACGAGGTCAAGGCGCGCGCGGAGGGGATCCAGGATCGCCACTTCGCGCTCATGACGCGGGCGGGCAACGCGGCGACGCGCATGCTCGACGCGATCGTCGCCGTGCGAAAGCCCTACGACGCGGCGCACCTCGCCGAGGCGACGGCGCGCGCGAAGGAGGCCGCCGCGAAGCGCCCGGGCTGGGCCCAGCTCTCCCCGGCCGATCAGGAGAAGGCGCTCGCGACGGAGGTCAAGGCGGCGCAGACGGCGCTCTGGCAGACGGCCGTGGCGAAGGATCCGAAGCTGAAGGAGCTCGGCGAGCTTCAGCGCGCCGCGCAGTGGCGGCTCGACTTCGTCGCCGCGGAGAACTCGATGGGCTTCCACGCGTCGCAGGAGCTCGCGCGGATCCTGGCCGAGTCCATCGACCTCGCCCGGCAGGCCGAGATCAAGGCGGTCTCGCTCGCGGGCGGAAAGCTGCCGGAGGTGCAGCCGGCGCTGCCGTTGCCTGCGGGCGCGTCGCCGGAGACCGAGGCGAAGGAGGGCGGGAAGTAAGACGCCCTCCGGGCGGCGGGCGGCTCAGAGCCCCGGCCGCTCGGCCTGATGCGCGGAGGCGATCGCGCGGCGGAGCTCCGGCGAGAGCGCGCCCGCGTCGAGCACGACCTTGCCGTCGTGCACGGCCGCGACCGAGGTGGAGGGGACGGTCAGGTCGCCCGTCCCCTCGAAGAACACGACCAGCTCGTCAGCGCGGACCTTGCGGACCGCGCCGACGGGGTCGCCCCCTTCCTCCGCGTACACCTGGTCCCCGACGCTGACCCCGATGTCGGCCATGGGCTGACCTCCGTCCCTAGCCTGCGCACTCCGCCGCCCACGTCGAACCCACGGGGCCCCGCGGGCCGGCGGACCGGCGCCCGGCACCCGCTCCGCCGCGGCGGCCGTCGCTCTCCCGCGCCGCGCTACTTGCTCTTGCTCCGCCGGACCGCGGCGATCACGTTCGGCACCTTCCAGCCCTCGCGCGTGACCGCCTGGGCGCCGATGAACGATCCGAACCGCTCCACCACGACGCCGCCCCCCCGGGCGTACAGCTGCGCCTCCGGGCCGCCCTCCAGGTACATCGCGCGGCGGAGGTCGATGGGCAGCGCGAGGAGCGCGTTCACGAACTCGTGCACGGGCCAGGCGGACTGTGCGTGCAGGAAGAGCACGCGCCCGGCGCCGTCCACGCCCAGCGCCGCGATCGACCACCGGCGGTCCGAGGGCGCCCAGACGTTCTTCCCCTGGCAGGAGAGCATCCGGATGGACTGCACCACCGTACCGTAGCTCCGGGCCTCGGCCTCGAGGTCGTCGCAGTCGCGGTCCACCATGCGCACCGGCGGGACGCTCGTCGAGAGGCGGTCGAACAGGAGCGCGGCCCGGTCCTTCGACAGCCGGCGCTGGTTCACGTGGTCGCGGGTCCGCTGGAGCGACACCGCCGTCCGGTAGTCCTCCTGGTACATGCCGGCGTTGATCACCGCGGAGGCGCTCGCGCGCTCCGCCCAGCCACGCGCGGAGAGCGGCGCGCCCTGGCCGGGCGCGGAGGCGTTGAGGAGGCGGAGCTCGAAGATGCGGGGATCCACGCGCACGACCACGATCTTGCGGTCGCCTGCGGCGCCGGGCGGGCCGTCGAACGTCCCGTACTCGAGGCCGGGTTCCAGGGTGCGCCAGGGGGCGCTGGGGGCCGCCGGGCCGGCGAGGAGCAGGGCGGCGACCAGTGGAGCGAGAGGCATGCGGCCATTTTCCGGCCCGCGAGAGGTCGTGACAAGGGCCCGGGCCGTGCCAGTATCCAGAGCATGGCCCACCCCCTCGCAGGCAAGCCCGCTCCGCGGGACGTGCTCGTGGACGTCGCCGCCCTCCTCCGCCGCTATGCCGCCGAGCGGCCGGACCCGCGCGAGGCTGCGCAGCGCGTCGCCTTCGGCACCTCCGGCCACCGGGGCTCCGCGCTGCGCCGGAGCTTCAACGAGGCGCACATCCTGGCGATCGTGCAGGCCGTCTGCGAGCACCGCAGGCAGGCGCGCGTCACGGGCCCGCTCTTCCTCGGGGCGGACACGCACGCGCTCTCCGGACCGGCCGAGCGGACGGCGCTCGAGGTCCTGGCGGCGAACGGGGTGGAGGTGGTCGTCTCCGCGGACGGCGCCCCGGTGCCCACGCCGGTCGTCTCGCACGCCATCCTCACGTACAACCGGGGGCGGACGTCGGGCCTGGCCGACGGGATCGTCGTCACGCCGTCGCACAACCCGCCGGAGGACGGCGGCATCAAGTACAACCCGCCGGACGGCGGCCCCGCGGACACCGCGATCACCGCCGCCATGGAGCAGCGGGCGAACGCCCTGCTGGAGGCCGGCAACCGGGAGGTGCAGCGCGTGGCGTACGAGCAGGCGCGCGCCGCCGCCCGGACCCGCGACTACGCCGGCCCGTACGTGGAGGACCTCGGGAGCGCGGTGGACCTCGCGGCGGCCCGGGGCGCGCGCCTCCGGATCGGCGTCGATCCGCTGGGCGGGTCGAACGTGCACTACTGGGGGCGGATCGCCGAGCGGTACGGGCTCGATCTCACGGTCACGAACCCGGTCGTGGACCCGACCTTCGGGTTCATGCCGCTCGACCACGACGGGAAGATCCGGATGGACTGCTCGTCCCCGTTCGCGATGGCGAACCTCGTGGCGATGAAGGATCGGTTCGATCTCGCCTTCGGCAACGACGCCGACTCCGACCGGCACGGGATCGTGACCCCGAGCGTCGGCCTCATGAACCCCAACCACGTGCTCGCGGTGGCGATCGACTACCTGTTCCGGAACCGCCCGGGCTGGTCGCCGGATGCGGGCGTCGGCAAGACGCTCGTGTCGTCGGCGCTCATCGACCGCGTGGCGGAGCGGCTCGGGCGCAAGCTGGTCGAGGTGCCGGTGGGCTTCAAGTGGTTCGTCGACGGGCTGATCGGCGGCACGATCGGGTTCGGTGGCGAGGAGAGCGCCGGTGCGTCGTTCCTGCGCCGTGACGGCTCGGTGTGGACGACCGACAAGGACGGCATCATCCTGGCGCTGCTCGCGTCGGAGATCCTGGCGGTGACGGGGTCGACGCCGTCGCAGCGCTACGCGGAGCTGGCCGAGAAGTACGGCGCGCCGACGTATGCGCGCATCGATGCGCCGGCGAACCGGGAGCAGAAGGCGCGGCTGTCGAAGCTCTCGCCCGAACAGGTGACCGCGACCGAGCTGGCCGGTGAGCCGATCATCGCGAAGCTGACAGCGGCGCCCGGCAACGGGGCCCCGTTGGGCGGTCTGAAGGTGACGACCGAGAACGCGTGGTTCGCCGCGCGGCCGTCGGGCACCGAAGACGTCTACAAGATCTACGCCGAATCCTTCCGTGGCCCCGAGCATCTCGCCGAGGTCCAGGACGCGGCCCGCGAAGTGGTGGCGGCGGTCATTTCTTGAGTTCCACGAAAGAGGGCGTCTGTCCGTCACGCGAGAAGGGTCGGCTGCCGCGCGAAGTCTGGGTCCTGGTGGTCGCGAACTTCGTCGTCGCGCTCGGCTACGGCGTGGTGGCCCCGGTGCTGCCGCAGTACGCCCGCCACTTCGGGGTGAGCATCGCGGCGGCGACGTTCGTGATCACCGCGTTCGCGGTGATGCGACTGGTCGGCGCGCCGCCCGCGGGATTTCTGGTGCAGCGGATGGGGGAGCGGCGCGTCTACACC
>JAEYOU010000557.1 GCA_023411405.1 Pseudomonadota bacterium
GGCCACCGCCGCGTCGTCGCCCGGCGGCGGCGCGGCGTAGCGGACCTCCTCCGTCTCCGGCTCGTCCATCATCGCCGCGAGCGCGCGGATCGCGTCGGGCCCGGCCGCGCTCGCGGCGGGCGAGAACCCCTCGGCGGGGGCCAGCGGCGGCGCCGTCTCGAGCAGGCACGCGTCGTCCAGCGCGGGCGAGAGGTACGCGCGGAGGTCGAGCCCCTGGACGAGCTCCATCGCGAGGTACGAGTAACCGTCCGTGACGCCCGCGTCGTAGACGCGGACCACGTTCGGGTGGTCGAGCGAACGGAGCACCTCGAACTCGCGCGCGAGCCGGCGCGTCGCGCTGGCCTCCACTGCCGGTGAAGGCCCGAGGACCTTCACGGCGACGAGGGCGCCGGTGCCGAGGTGCCGGCCCCGGTAGACCGTTCCGATCCCACCCCGGCCGATGACCGAGAGGATCTGGAAGGGGCCGACACGCTGTGGGGGCACTGAGACGAGGATACGGGCCGAAATCCCGAGGGTCAAAGGGAATGCCTGGAGGGGCTTTGGGCCCCGCGCCGGCCGCGCCCTCCAAGCCCGCGCTCGCACAGGGGCTCCCCCACCGGGCCCGCCCGCATGGCGCCGCGTGTTATAAGCCCGCGCAATGGCAGAGCCGCTCTCCACCGAGGAGCTCGAGGCGCTGGTGCGGGCGCGCCCGCTGCCCCGCCACGTGGCCATCATCATGGACGGCAACGGGCGCTGGGCCGAGCAGCGAGGGCTCCCTCGCGTCGCCGGCCACCGGGAGGGCGCGGAGTCGGTGCGCGAGGTCACCCGCGCGGCCCGGCGGATCGGCGTCCCCGCGCTGACGCTGTACGCGTTCAGCTCCGAGAACTGGGGGCGGCCGTCGCCCGAGGTGGACGCGCTGATGGAGCTCCTGGCCGAGTTCCTCGAGGCGGAGCGCGGGGAGATGATGGAGAACGCCATCCGGCTCCACGCGATCGGCGAGCTCACGCGCCTCCCGGCGGCGGTCCAGCGCAAGCTCGCCGAGGTCCGCGCCGAGACCGCGCGGAACGCGGGCATGACCCTCACGCTCGCGCTCTCGTACGGGGGGCAGCAGGAGATCGTCGCAGCGGCGCGCAGGGCGGCCGCCCGCCGGCCGGACTTCGGCGCGGCGGAGCTCGAGGCGGAGCTCTGGACCGCGGGGCTCCCGGAGCTCGACCTCCTCGTCCGCACGAGCGGCGAGCGGCGCATCTCCAACTTCCTCCTGTGGCAGTGCGCGTACGCCGAGCTCTGCTTCACCGACGCGCTCTGGCCGGACTTCCGCGCCCGCGCGCTGCTCCTCGCCATCGCCGACTTCCAGCGCCGCACGCGCCGGTTCGGCCTCACGGACGCGCAGCTCGAAGCGCGAGACCCAAAGTGAACCATCGCGCGGGCCACCGCAGCAACCTCTTCCTCCGGATCGCCTCCGGCGTCGTGCTCTTCCCCGTCGCCGTGTGGCTCACCTGGCTCGGCGGGCTGCCGTTCGCGGCCCTCGCGGGCGCCGCCGCCGCGGTGGGGGCGGCGGAGCTCATCGCCATGTTCGGCGCGCTGGGCGTCGCCGAGATCTTCGGCATCCTCGTCGCCGCCGCCACGCCCGTCGCGGCCCAGCTCGCGGAGGGCCCGCAGCTCTGGCCGGCGTGGGGGTCCGCCGCGCTCGCGGGCGCCGTCGTCGTGCTCCTCTCCGCGTTCCTCTTCCGGCGGCAGCCCCTCGAGACCATCCCGCCCCGCATCGGCGCGGTGACGTTCTCGTGGCTCTACATCGGCCTCCTCATCTCGACGCTCGTCGGCCTCCGGCGCGCGGACGCCCACGGCGCCTCCTGGGTCGTGCTCGCGTTCGTCGTGACCTGGGCCAACGACACGTTCGCCTACTTCGCCGGCCGGGCCTTCGGCCGGCACCGGATGCTGGAGCGCGTCTCGCCCAAGAAGACGTGGGAGGGGTTCGCCGGAGGCGCCGTCGGCTCGGTCGTGGGCGCGCTCGCCGGCCGCTGGATCCTGCCGGGGCTGGACGTCCTGAGCGTGCCCCAGGCGGTGCTGCTCGGGGCCGGCGGCGCCGTGCTCGGGCCGCTCGGCGACCTCTGCGAGTCGCTCGTGAAGCGGGCCGCGGGGGTGAAGGACTCGGGGAAGCTCATCCCGGGGCACGGCGGCCTGCTCGACCGCATCGACGCGCTCCTGTTCGTGGCCCCCTGGGTCTACGTGTGGGCGGCCTACTGGGTCCGGTGACCCCCCGCGGCGCGTCGGCCGGTCCCGTGCTAGGAAGTATCCCCGTGAAGCGCCTGGCCATCCTCGGATCGACCGGCTCCATCGGCGTGCAGGCGCTGGACGTGGCCGGCCGCTTCCCGGACCGGTTCGAGGTCGTCGCCCTCGCCGCCGGGCGGAACGCGAAGCTGCTCGTCGAGCAGGTCCAGCGCCACCGGCCGCGCCTCGTGGCCGTCGCCGATCCCGCGGCGGCCCGCGCCGTCCGCGAGGCGGCCCCGCGCAGGATCGAGGTGCTGGAGGGCGAGGCGGGCGTGAGCGCGGTGGCCGCGCACCCCGACGTCGACTTCGTGCTCGCCGCCATCTCCGGCGGCGCCGGTCTCCGCTCCACCGCCGCCGCCGTCGAGGCCGGCAAGCCGGTCGGGCTCGCCAACAAGGAGTCGCTCGTCCTCGCGGGCGAGCTGCTCCTCGCCCGGGCCGCGGCGCGCGGGGTCTCGATCCTGCCGGTGGACTCGGAGCACAGCGCCATCCACCAGTCCCTCGTGGGCCACAACCGGAGCGAGGTCCGCCGGCTCATCCTCACCGCCTCGGGCGGGCCCCTCCGGTGCGTGCCCGCGGCCGAGCTGCCCGCGGTGACGCCGGCGCGCGCGCTCAAGCACCCGAACTGGTCGATGGGCGACAAGATCACGATCGACTCGGCCACCCTCATGAACAAGGGGCTCGAGGTCATCGAGGCCCGCTGGCTCTTCGGCGTGGAGCCGAGCCGCATCGACATCGTCGTCCACCCGGAGTCCGTGGTGCACTCGATGGTCGAGTACATCGACGGCTCGATGGTCGCGCAGCTCGGGGTGTCCGACATGCGCGGTCCGATCAGCTACGCGATGGGCCACCCCGGCCGCCTCCCGCTCGACCTCGCCCCGCTCGATCTCGCGCGCCTCGGGAAGCTCACCTTCGAGCCGCCCGATCCCGAGCGGTTCCCGGCGTTCACGCTGGCCTACCGCGCGCTGGAGCGCGGCGGCACCTCGCCGGCGGTGCTCTCCGGGGCGGACGAGGCGGCCGTGGCCGCGTTCCTCGCCGGACGGTGCTCGTTCACGCACATCGCCGACATCTGCGCCGACGTCCTCGAGGCGCACGTGCCCGAGCCGCTCCGCTCCGTCGAGCAGGCGCTCGCCGCGAGCGAGCACGGGCGGCGAGAGGCCGAGAAGCGGGTCGCGCGGGCGGCGCGGGCGGCCGGGGGCTAGAGAGGTCCAATGCCGGATACGCTGCTCAAGACGCTCGCCTTCATCGTGCTGCTCGGCGCCCTGATCTTCGTGCACGAGCTCGGGCACTACCTCGTGGCCAAGCTGCTGCGCGTCAAGGTCCTGCGCTTCTCGATCGGGTTCGGTCCGCCGATCTTCTCGTTCCAGCGCGGCGAGACCGAGTACCGCGTCGCCTGGATCCCGCTCGGCGGGTACGTGAAGATGGCCGGGGCCGATCCGACGGAGGAGGTGGCGCCCGAGGATCGCGGGCGCGGGTTCCTGGACCAGCGGCCGTGGAGACGGCTCCTCATCTCCGCCGCCGGGCCGGCGATGAACCTGCTCCTCCCGTTCGTGCTCCTCGCCGCGGTGTTCTGGGCACAGAACGGCAGCCAGGTGCCGGCGCCCGTCGTCGGCACCGTCGTCCCGGGTTCGCCCGCCGATCGAGCCGGGTTGAAGCCCGGGGATCGCGTCCTCTCCGTCGACGGCCCTGCCGGGAAGGTCGCGCTCCGCTACTTCGCCGACCTCCAGCGGGAGATCACGCCGTACCCCGGGCAGCCGATGCAGCTCGAGGTGGAACGCGCCGGCCAGGTGCTCCCGCCCATCACGCTCCGGCCCGGCGAGGACGAGCGCCTGATCGGGCTCGAGCGGGTGCGGCAGGGCGTCATCGGGATCACCGGGAGCTATCCGCAGGCGCGCGTCGCGCCCGTCGCGCCCGGGGCGGCCGGCCCGGTGGAGCCGTTCGATCTCGTGATCGCGGTGAACGGCGCGCCGGTGAAGCACGGGGTGGAGCTCACCGCCGCGCTCGCGGCGGCGGCGTGCGGGGCGGTGGAGCTCGAGGTGTTCCGCGAGCGCCCGCGGAGGCTGCCGGGCGCCGTGCTCGCGGACTACACGCGCGAGC
>JAEYOU010000568.1 GCA_023411405.1 Pseudomonadota bacterium
TGGCCGTGTTCGGGCGGTCGGTGCTCCACGCCGCGGCCCCCGCCCTCGCGCTCCACCTCTTCTCGCTCGCGAGCGCCCTCCTCGCCGGAGGGCTCGCCTGGGCCCTCTCCCCGCGCGGCGCGCCCGCGCCGCCGCCGGAGGCCGATCATGCCTGACGCCGTCCTCGCTCCCCCTCGCCCCGAGGCCGCCGCCGCGCCCGAGGTCCCCGTCCGCCCGACCGCGCTCCCGCACCGGCTCTCGGTGGTCGTGCCGATGTACGACGAGATCGAGAACGCGGCGCCGCTCGTGGACGCCGTCCAGGCCGCGCTCGCGGACTACCCCGCGCCCTGGGAGCTCGTCGTCGTGGACGACGGCAGCCGCGACGGTACCGGCCGCGCCCTCGAGCGGCGGGCGGCCGACGTGGGCCCGCACGTGCGCGTGCTCCGGCTCCGCCGGAACTTCGGCCAGTCGGCCGCGATGCAGGCCGGGATCGACGCCGCCCGCGGCGACGTCATCGTCACGATGGACGGCGACCTGCAGAACGACCCCGCCGACATCCCCGCGCTCGTCGCGAAGCTCCTCGAGGAGGACAAGGACCTCGTCGCCGGCTGGCGGCAGAAGCGGCAGGACGGGTTCGTCCTCCGCAAGCTCCCCTCGCGCATCGCCAACCAGCTCATCCGCGACGCGACCCGGCTCGACTTCCACGACCTCGGCTGCAGCCTCAAGGCCTTCCGCGCCTCGGTGCTCCGGGAGGTCCGGCTCTTCGGCGAGATGCACCGGTTCATCCCCGGCTGGCTCGCGACCGTCACCTCGCCCGACCGCATGGCGGAGGTGCCCGTGCGCCACCGGAGCCGCGCGCGCGGCGCCTCGAAGTACGGCATCTCGCGCACGTTCCGCGTGATCGTGGACCTGCTCGCGGTCTACTTCTTCCTCCGGTTCCGCGCCCGTCCCGGCCACTTCTTCGGCGTCGCCGGCCTCGCGGTGCTCGCCGTGGGGATGGGGATCCTCGCCTACATGCTCGGGCTCAAGCTCTCCGGGCAGGCCATCGGCGGCCGGCCGCTGCTGCTCCTCGGGTTCTTCTTCGTGATGGGCGGCATCCAGCTCGTCACCACCGGCGTGCTCGCCGAGATCGTGATCCGCGTCTACTTCGACGGGCGGCTCGCGAAGTCGTACCACGCGACGGATCAGCGGGCGCTGCCGCCGGACGCCGGGTGGTACCGTTCGTGAAGGAAGGAGCCCCCATGACCCCCGAAGCGCGCCTCACGGAGCTCGGCATCACCCTCCCGCCGGCGCCGCCGCCGGTCGCGTCGTACGTGAACGCGGTCCGGACCGGGAACCTTCTCTTCACCTCCGGTAAAGGACCGCTCCCCGTCGACGGGACGCTCCCGGCCGGGCGCGTCGGCGTCGAGTTCACGCTCGAGGAGGGGTACCAGCTCGCCCGCTCGACGGGCCTCGCGCTGCTCGCCACGCTCCGCGCCGAGCTCGGGACGCTCGACCGCGTGAAGCGGATCGTGAAGGTGCTCGGCCTCGTGGCCGCGCCGCCGGAGTTCGGCGATCACCCGCGGGTGATCGACGGCTGCTCGGATCTCCTCGTCCAGGTCTTCGGCGAAGCGGGGCGGCACGCCCGCTCCGCGGTGGGGGTCTCCTCGCTGCCGTTCGGGACGCCGGTGGAGATCGAGCTCGTCGCCGAGGTCGAGTGAGCGAACCGCGTACGGGAGCGTACGCCCCCAACTTGCCCGCGCAGGGCGCGGCCTGCGCCCGCGCGCGTCCGCAGCTTGCGATGGGCGATGACATCGGCGGTCGGCAGGCGGGCGGTGTGGGCGGCGGTGGTCCTCTTCTCCGGCGGGTGCGCGTCGACGCCCACGCCCCTCGTGCACGTGGGGCGGGACGATCCCGGCGCGCCCATCGCGGGGCTCGTCGTGTGTGGCGCCGAGGGCGCCGCGCTGCACCTCGATCCGGCGCGGCCGCTCGTCCTCTTCGTCCCCGGCCGCGCCGACTCCGGCGAGCGGTACGCGGCGCTCTCGTACCACTTCGAGGTCGAGGGGAAGCAGACCGCCTGCTTCGCCTACGACGATCGCGACAGCCTGGAGGACAGCGCGAGCCGGCTCACGCAGGCCCTCGCCGCGCTCCAGGCGCGGCTCCCTCCCGGGCGGATCACCATCCTCGGGCACAGCCTCGGCGGCCTCATCGCGCGGCGCGCGCTGGTCGCGGAGAGCGCGCGAGGGCTGGAGCCCGGCGCGTTCACCTACTCGCTCGTCACCGTGGCGGCGCCCTTCGGTGGGATCCGCAGCGTCGCCGACTGCGGGCGGACGTGGCTCCATCTGCTCACCCTGGGCGTGTCCGCCGCGATCTGCGGGCTCGTCGCGGGGGAGACCTGGCAGGAGACCCCGCCGAGCTCGGACTTCGTGCGAAAGCCCGGCACGCTCATCCCGGCGGTGACCGAGGCGGTCGGCGTCGTCACCCTCGAGCGGGGCGCGTGCCGGCGCCGGTCGCTCCGCGGCGGGTGCGACGAGGCGGACGCCGTCTTCAGCCTGACCGAGCAGCGAAACCCGGTGGTCGAGTCCGACCCGAGGTGGAGCCGGGTGCAGGTCACCGCGGGGCACGTCGAGATCGTGGGCCACCCCGGCACGCCACCGACGAAGCTGATCGCCATCCTGCAGGGGCGCGGGATCCTGAGCGCGCCCCAGGCTCCCGGCCTCCAGCTCGCCCGGCCGTGAGTTCTTCCGAGCCCGAGCCCGCTACGCGCTCGCCCGTACGGCCGTCGCTCTGCTGGTGTCCTTCCGGCGGAGCGAGAGCCCGAGGGAGAAGCGGGCCACCGGCTCGTCGGCGTACTTCCGCGGCACCGTGGCGACCACCTCGACCGGCAGGGTGAACCGCTCGCCCGTCTCGTCGGCCTTCCGGACCGCCTCCGCGACCGTGCGCCCGTCGCGTGAGCGGAAGACGACGTCGCCGTCGGCCCGCTTGAGGAACTCCGCGCGCAGGTCCTTGAACAGCGGGACGACCTTCGGGTGTCCCGCCCGGATCGCGCGGAAGGCGTTGAGGCCGGCAGCGATGTCGGCGCCAGCGCAGAGCGCGCCGAAGTACATCGAGCCGACGTGGTTCTTCGAGCGCCAGCCCAGCGGGATCTCGACCGCGCAGCCCTCCTCGTCGAGCTCGAGCACCCGCGGGCCGAGGAAGAGCAGCACCGGGACGCGCAGCGCGAACATGCGGACGAAGGCGGTCTCGCGGACGAGCATGGGTCCTCTCCTGGGAGGGCGGCCGCCCCGGCGCGGTGCGGCACGCCGATGATAGGAGCCCGCGCGGAGCCCGGCGCGGGCCCCGGCGGGTCGATAAGAGATCACCTCCGTGCCGATGGAGACCTTTCACCCTGTCGTCCGCGCGTGGTTCGAGGCGCGCTTCGCGGCCCCCACGGAGCCCCAGGCGCGCGCCTGGCCTGCGATCGCCCGCGGCGAGGACGTGCTCGTGTCGGCGCCTACGGGTTCGGGGAAGACGCTCGCGGCGTTCCTCTCCGCCCTGGACGGGCTCCTGCGGGACGGACTCGCGGGCAGGCTCGCCGACACCACGCGGGTGGTCTACGTCTCCCCGCTCCGCGCGCTCTCGAACGACGTCGAGCGGAACCTGCTCGGCCCGCTGGCCGAGCTCTCCGAGGCGGCCGCGCGCGCCGGCCACGCGGCGCCCGCGCTGCGGGTAGCGCTCCGCACCGGCGACACCACCGGCAGCCGGCGCCAGGCGATGCTGCGCCGGCCGCCGCACGTCCTCGTCACCACGCCCGAGTCGCTCTACCTGCTCCTCACGGCCGCCCGCGGCCGCGCGCTGCTCGCGACCGTCGAGACCGTCATCGTCGACGAGATCCACGCGCTCGCGCGGGACAAGCGCGGCGCGCACCTCGCCCTCTCGCTCGCGCGGCTCGACGCGCTCGCCGGGCGGCGGCCGCAGCGGATCGGCCTCTCCGCCACGGTGGAGCCGCTCGCCGAGGTGGCGCATTTCCTCGTCGGGACGGGGCGCACCGGCGAGGACGGGGCGCCCCGGTGCACGACGGTGGAGGTCGGCCGGCGCCGCCCGCTCGACCTCGGCGTCGAGATCCCGGAGGACGAGCTCTCCTCCGTCGCCTCGAAGGAGCTCTGGGACGGCGTCCACGACCGCGTCGCGCAGCTCGTCTCGGAGCGGCGCTCCACCATCGTCTTCGTGAACACGCGCCGGATGGCGGAGCGGGCGGCGCACGCGCTCGAGGCGCGGCTCGGGGAGGGCGCCGTCGCCGCGCACCACGGGAGCCTCTCCCGCGAGCGCCGGCTCCTCGCCGAGGAGCGGCTCAAGGCGGGGCAGCTCAAGGCGATCGTCGCGACCTCGTCGCTCGAGCTCGGGATCGACGTCGGAGCGGTGGACCTGGTCGTGCAGCTCGGTCCGCCCGGCGCGCTGGCCGCGGCGCTGCAGCGGGTCGGGCGCTCCGGGCACGTCTACGGCGCGACGCCCTGCGGCCGGTTCTTCCCGGTGACCCGCGACGAGCTGGTGGAGTGCGCCGCGGTCGTGCGCGGGCTGCGGCGAGGGCGGCTGGAGCCGACGCGGATCCCCGACGCGCCGCTCGACGTGCTCGCGCAGCAGCTCGTCGCCGAGGTCGCGGGGCGAGACGACGCGGCGCCGCTCGAGGGGCTCTTCGAGCTCGCGCGGCGTGCCTGGCCGTACCGCGCGCTCGCGCGGGAGGCGTTCGATCGGCTGGCGCGAACGCTGGGCGAGGGCTTCGGCGTGCGCAGGGGTCGGCGGGGCGCGCCGGTGCATCTCGACCTCGCGACGGGCGCGCTCCGGCCACGTCGCGGCGCGCGGCTGCTCGCGACGAGCTCGGGGGGCGCGATCCCCGACGCGCAGAGCTACGACGTGGTGCTCGAGCCCGAGGGGACGAAGCTCGGCAGCATCCACGAGGACTTCGCCGTCGACAGCATGCCCGGCGACATCTTCCAGCTCGGGACCGCGAGCTGGAAGATCATTCGGGTGCAGCCCGGCATCGTCCGGGTCGCCGACGCCAAGGGGCAGCCCCCCACCCTGCCCTTCTGGTTCGGCGAGGGTCTGGCTCGCACCGCCGAGCTCTCGACCGCGGTCACGCGGCTGCTCGGCGCGATCGATCGCGATCTGACGGAGCACGGGGCCGAGGGCGCGATGCTGGCGCTCCGGGAGCGGCTCGCGATCGGCGACGAGCCGGCGCGTCAGGCGATCGAGTACCTCGCCGACGCGCGGGCCGCGCTCGGCGTGCTGCCCGACGGGCGCACCATCGTCGCGGAGCGCTTCTTCGACGAGGCGGAGAACACGCACCTCGTGCTGCACACGCGCCTCGGCGCGCGCGTGAACCGCGCGTGGGGGCACGCGCTGCGCAAGGCGTTCTGCCGCAGCTTCGACTTCGAGCTCCAGGCGGCGGCGACCGACGACGCGATCGTGCTCTCGCTCGGGCCGACCCACAGCTTCCCGCTCGACGAGGTCTTCGCCTTCCTCAAGAGCGGGCGCGCGGCGCACGTGCTCACGCAGGCCGTGCTCGACGCTCCGCTCTTCGGCACGCGCTGGCGCTGGGTGGCGACCATCTCGCTCGCCGTGCCTCGCAGCCGCGGGGGCAAGAAG
>JAEYOU010000613.1 GCA_023411405.1 Pseudomonadota bacterium
GCCCGAGCGCCCGCGCCCGGGCGTTCATGCGGGCGACGAAGGCCGCCTCGGTTCCCCCGACGTGGATCGCCAGGGCGAGGCACGCGTCGTTGGCGGAGCCGACGAGCGTCGCCGCGACCGCGTCCTCCGCGCGGAGCGCGTCGCCCGGGGCGAGCCCGAGCCGGCTCCCGATCTGCGCCGCCGCCCGCGGCGAGACCTCGACCCAGGCGCCGGGGTCGCCGCCCGCCTCGAGCGCGAGGAGCGCGGTCATGATCTTCGTGAGCGAGGCGGGCGGGCGGGGCGCGTCGGCCGCACGCGCCCAGACCTCGGCCCCGTTCACGGCGACGAGGTAGGCCTGTCCGGCCCGCGGGTACGGGTCCGGCGGTCCGGCGCGAGCCGCCGTCGCGAACGCCGCGAGACAGGCGAGGGCGGCTCGAGCACACCGGCTCACTTGAAGAGGCCGCGGAGGACGCCCTTGGCCTTCTCCTTCACGGCCTTCCGGGCCGGGTCCTCGGGCGGGGCGCTCTCGCCCGCGGCCGCGTCCTGCCCCTTCGCGTCGCCGCCGCCGAGGTCCTGGCGCGCGTACTCCACGCAGAACGTCCGGAAGCCGGGCGGGATCCCGGTGAACTTCCGGCCCGCGCACTCCTGCTTCGCGAGGGCGCGGGCCTCGTCCGGGCAGCTGTCGCCGAGGAACTCGAGGACGTCGTCCGGCGTCTCCAGCCCGCGGGCCTCCCTCGCGACCTGCGCGCAGAGCCTGGCGCGGGAGGCGTCCGGGTCCTTCTTGCAGACCTGCTTCGCCATGGCGGGGAGCTCGGGGTCCGAGTCCGCCGCCTTGCGGTAGGCGAGGTAGCCCTCGCGCGTGGCCAGGCGGGCGCAGGCGCGGCTCGCCGCCGCCTTGTCCTTGCAGAGGGTGAGCGGCGGGGCGAAGAGGCGGAACTGCATCCCGTCCGCGCCCTGCTGGCACATCGCCGCCAGGCTCTTGTCGGCCTGCTCCTGATGCTCGGCCTGCTGCTTCTGGATCGCCGCGACCTGCTTCTTCATCGCGCTCGCGTCGCAGTCGCCGCCGACGAGCTTGCCCTTCATCTTCATCGTCATGGCGCCCTGCGGCGTGTGCATCGACATCTTCCCGTCGAAGGTGGTCTTCGTGTGGACGATCTCACCCGTGCCGCTCACCCCGTCGTCGGGGCAGGCCATCTTCCAGGACATCTTGTTTCCGGACCTCTTCACGTCGGTGACCTGGCACCGCTCGTCCTCGGCGGCGCCGGGCGGCTCCTGGAGGCCGCCCTTCGGCGCGCAGCTCTTCGTCGTCGTGGGGGGCATGGACATCCCGCCCATCTCGGCCTGGATTGTGTGCTCCCACCAGACGCCCGGCTCGGTGTCTGCCGCCCCGGCCGCGGTCGAGAGGACCGCGGCGGGCAACACGCAGACGGCGACGCGAACGACGGAGCGGATCGACATGGGTGGTTCTCCCGGAGGCTGCTGGCTGTGAGGCACGACGAACCGGGATTGTGCACCCGGTCCGGGAGGACTGTCGACGGCTCGACCGGTGTCGGGGTCGATGTCGGACCCCGGCCCCAGTTCGCGCCGGCCAGGTCCCGGTGCGGGACGCGGCAACCCCGCGAAGCGGGGAGGAGCGGGGGATGGTCGCGCCGCGGTATGCTCGGGGGACCGTGGCCCGCGCAGACCTCGAGCAGAGCCTCTCGGACTCCCTCGCGCGTGGCGCCCACGACGAGGCAGCGGAGCGCGCGCTCCGTGGATACGGCCCCGAGATCCTCGGGTACCTCATCCGGATCCTCGGCTCCCGCGGCGAGGCCGCCGACGCGTTCTCGTTCTTCGCGGAGCAGCTCTGGAAGGGCCTCCCCGGCTTCGCCGGCCGGAGCTCGGTGCGGGTCTGGGCGTACCAGATCGCCTGGCGGTCCGCCCTCCGGGTCCGCTCCGAGGCGTGGGTCCGCCGGCGCGAGCGCTTCCCGACTTCGATGGCCTCGCGGATCGCGGGGGAGGTCCTCTCGCGGACCGCCGAGGAGCGCGAGCAGGAGAGCGCCCAGCTCGCGAAGCTCCGCGCCACGCTCGACGCCGAGGAGCAGAGCCTGCTCGTCCTGCGACTCGACCGCGGGCTCTCGTGGCGCGAGGTGGCCGAGGTGATGGCCGCGGAAGGCCGGAAGGTCGACGAGCCGGCGCTGCGCAAGCGGTTCGAGCGGATCAGGGCGAAGCTCGCCACGCTGGCCCGAGCGGACGGGCTCCTGGATTGAACGGGACCGCGGGCGCCGCCGGCGGGGGCCCTCGAGCCCCGAGGAGCGGCGCTACTCGAAGGACGCGACCCAGACCGTGCGCTGACCGGGCTTCACGGTGACGAGCGCCTCGCGCGCGCCGAGTTGCGGGTGGACCGCGCGCACGCGGTGACGCCCCGCCTCGAGCTGGAGCTCGCGCGGCGACTCGCCGAGCTCGGTTCCGTCGATGGAGACGTGCGCCCAGGGAGAGGCCTCGAGGGCGAGGAGACCTTGGCCAGACGCGGCCGGCGGGAGCGGGAGCGAGTTGAGCTCGGGCCGGACGGCGTGGATGGCGGGCGGCGAAGCGGCGGTCGCGGTCGCGGCGGCGGGGGCCGCGGTCGCGGTCCGCCCCTCGCCGGGGTCGGCG
>JAEYOU010000671.1 GCA_023411405.1 Pseudomonadota bacterium
CGACCGGCTGCGCGCGAGCGCCGCCGCGCGGGCCGCGCGCGCCGTGGGCGTCGTCCTCTCGGGCATGGGCGCCGACGGGGCCTCGGGGCTCGCCGAGATCGTCCGGGCGGGCGGGACCGGGATCTGCCAGGAACCGGCGTCGGCCGTGGTGGCCTCCATGCCGGAGAGCGCGATGCGCGCGGCGCCGGGGGCGCTGCGGGCCGCGCCGGAGGCGCTCGCGGCGACGGTGGCGGGGCTCGGCCGGGACGGCTGACGCCGGAAGCGACTACACCTCCACCGTCTCGAGGTGCGCCGGCACGTGCGCAGGCCAGCCGAGCTTGTCCATCCGCGCCTTCGCCGCCGCGAGCGCGGTCGGCTCGCCGTGCACGAGGAACGTCTTCTTCGCGGGCGCCGGGAACCCGCCGAGCCACCGGACGATCTCGCCCTCGTCGGCGTGGGCGGAGAACCCGGAGATGGTGGCGACGCGTGCCTTCACCGGGATCTCCTCGCCGTGGATCCGGAGGCACGGCTCGCCGGCCTGGAGCCGCGCGCCGCGGGTGCCCGCCGCCTGGAACCCCACGAGGAGCACCGTCGTCGTCGGATCGGGCAGGCGCCGGGCGAGGTGGTGGAGCACGCGGCCGCCGGTCGCCATCCCCGACGCGGAGATGACGATGAAGGGGCCCTTCCGCTCGTTGAGCGCCTTCGACTGCTGCACGGCCCGGGCGAACGAGAGCCCGGCCGGGCGGAGCGGCTCCTCGCCCGCGGAGATCCGCCGGGCCATCTCGTCGTCGTGGTCCTCGCGGTGGGCGAGGAACAGGGGGGTCGCGTCCACCGCCATGGGCGAGTCCACGAACACCGGCAGCTCCGGGATCGACCTCGCCTGCTCGAGCTCCCGGATCGCGAAGAGCAGCTCCTGCGTGCGTCCGATGGCGAAGGCGGGGATGAGCAGGACCCCGCGTCGATCGACCGTGCGCCGGATCTCCGCGGCGAGCGCCTGGTCGGGCGTCCCGCCCTCGTGCCGCTTCCCGCCGTACGTGCTCTCGACCAGGAGCGCGTCCACCTCGGGCGCCTGCTCCGGGTCGGGCAGGATGGGCGCGTCGTACCGGCCCAGGTCGCCGCTGAAGAGGATCCGCCGCGCCGGCGTCCCGGCGAGCTCCAGCTCGACGAGCGCGCTCCCCAGGATGTGCCCCGCCCGCCGGAACCGGACGGCGACGCCCGGCGCCACCTCGCGCCGCTCGCCGTACGAGAGCGCGCGGAGGCGCGGGAGCGCGGTCACCGCGTCGCGCTCCGTGTAGAGCGGTCGCGCGTTGGGCGCGTGCTTGGAGTAGCCCTTCTTGTTCGCGTAGCCGGCCTCTTCCTCCTGGAGCCGCCCGGAGTCCGGCAGGAGGAGCCCGCACAGGTCCTTGGTCGCGGGGGTGCAGTGGACCACCCCCCGGTAGCCGTCCCGCACCAGGGCGGGGAGGGCCCCGCTGTGATCGATGTGGGCGTGGGTCAGGATCGCCGCGTCGATGCTCTCGGGCGGGACGGGCCAGGGGGCCCGGTTGCGCAGGCGCAGGTCCTTCGACCCCTGGAACAGGCCGCAGTCGACGAGGACGCGGGCGGGGCCGTGCTGCACGACGTAGCGGGAGCCGGTGACCGTACCCGCGGCGCCGAGGAAGCGGATGGACGTCATGGTCCGGCGATTCTACAATTGGTCGGCCCGGGGCGAGCGGACGATCTCGACGGGCCGCAGCGCGACCCGCGGGGACCGCCGCACGGGAGAGCCAGGAGCGATGGCGACGAGACGCAAGATCCGGGTGGTGGGGGCGATGATCGAGAAGGACGGGAGGTACCTCATCACCCAGCGCCCGGCGACCGCCACGCTCCCGAACCTCTGGGAGTTCCCGGGCGGGCGCGTGGAGCCGGGCGAGAGCGACCCGGCCGCGCTCGCGCGCGAGCTCGCCGAGGAGATGGGCATCGGCGTCGAGGTCGGCGAACGCGTGATCCACGTCGAGCACGCGTACGAGGCCTACGACATCGACTTCTGCGTGTACCGCTGCCGCCTGGTGTCGGGGCCGCTCCGCCACATCCGCGTCGCCGACCACCGCTGGGTCCGTCCGGACGAGCTCGACCAGTACGAGTTCCCGCCCGCGGACGAGAAGAGCATCGCCAAGCTGCTGGGCCTCTGAGCGCGACCCCTCCCGAGCCCGACCGAGCCTCTGCTCGCCCGCAGGGGTTCCCCACCCAACGGAGCCGGGGAGCCACGGCGCGGGCGCCGCTTCGTGGTTATCCGAACCTCACGAGCCCGGCGCTCCCCTCGCACCGAGGCGGACGCCTCCGGCGAGGTGCCCTCGAGGCCTCCGCTCCCTGGAGGCGCTCGCGTGCGCAGATTGCCCGGGGAGGGGCCCAGGAGGCCGAACTTGGCGGACGACCGCAAGAACCAGCAGCGCGGCGATCGAGGCACACGGCTCGGGAACCAGCCCCGGTTGCCGCTCGCCTCTCCGGCCGCGTGGCTCGTGCTGATCGCCCTGGCGGTCTTCCTCTTCCGCGCGTTCCAGGAAGTGGGGGTGAGCCGCGTCCCGTACTCGCAGTTCAAGCAGATGATCCGCGACGGCAGCTTCAAGCGCGTGGTGATCGGCCCGGACTGGGTGCGCGGGATCCCGAAGGAGGCCGAGGGCACGAAGGCCGAGCGCGGCGGCGGTGAGGGGCAGGCCGCGCCCTACCTCGCCAACCGGATTCCCGGCGGGGGAGACGATCTCGTCCCCACGATCGAGAAGGCGGGCGTCCCGTACGACGCGGTCTCGGGGGGTGGGATGGGCGACCTGTTCTGGATCTGGATCGCGCCCATCGCGATCGGGCTCCTGTTCTGGGTGTGGGTCATGCGCCGCATGTCCGGGCAGATGGGCCAGGGGCCGCCGGGCGTGATGGCCTTCGGGAAGTCGCGCGCGCGCGTCCACATGGAGCCGGACACCGGCGTCACGTTCCAGGACGTCGCCGGGATCGACGAGGCGGTCGAGGAGCTCCAGGAGATCGTCGAGTTCCTGAAGACGCCGGAGAAGTACCGGCGGCTCGGCGGCCGGATCCCGAAGGGCGTGCTCCTCGTCGGTCCGCCGGGGACGGGCAAGACGCTCCTCGCGCGCGCCACCGCGGGCGAGGCGGGCGTGCCGTTCTTCTCGCTCTCCGGGTCGGAGTTCGTGGAGATGTTCGTCGGCGTGGGCGCGGCCCGCGTCCGCGATCTCTTCCAGCAGGCCACCCAGAAGGCGCCCTGCATCGTCTTCATCGACGAGCTCGACGCGCTCGGGAAGTCGCGCAACTCCGGCATCGTCGGCGGCCACGACGAGCGCGAGCAGACGCTGAACCAGCTCCTCGCGGAGATGGACGGCTTCGACGCCCGCGCCGGCCTCATCATCATGGGCGCCACAAACCGTCCCGAGATCCTCGATCCGGCGCTGATGCGCCCCGGCCGCTTCGACCGGCAGGTCCTGGTGGACCGGCCCGACAAGCGGGGCCGCGAGCGCATCCTGCAGATCCATGCACGCAACGTGAAGCTCGGGCCCGACGTCGATCTCCGGGCGCTGGCGGCGCGCACCCCCGGCTTCGCCGGCGCCGACCTCGCGAACGTCGTGAACGAGGCGGCCCTGCTCGCGGCGCGGCGCAACAAGAACTCCGTCACGCGGTCGGAGCTCGAGGAGGCGGTGGAGCGCGTCGTCGCCGGCCTCGAGAAGAAGAGCCGGCGGATCAACGAGCGCGAGAAGGAGATCGTCGCGTTCCACGAGTCCGGTCACGCCCTCGTGTCGTGGATGCTCCCGCACGCCGACCGGGTGACGAAGGTGTCGATCATCCCGCGCGGCCTGGGCGCGCTCGGCTACACGCTCCAGCTCCCCATCGAGGACCGCTACCTCCTCACCCGGAGCGAGCTGCGCGATCGCATGGCCGGGCTCATGGGCGGGCGCGTCGCGGAGGAGGAGGTGTTCGGGGAGCCGTCCACCGGCGCCTCGAACGATCTGCAGCAGGCGACCGGCCTCGCCCGCATGATGGTCCGCGACTACGGCATGAGCGCCGCGCTCGGGCCGGTGGCGCTCGGGGATCAGGGCGGGCCCAACTTCCTCGGCATCAAGGGCATGGAGCAGCGCGCGTACTCGGATCAGACCGCGCTCGCCGTGGACCGCGAGGTCCAGGCGCTCGTGGTCGAGGCGCTGGAGCGGGCCCGGGCCGTCGTGCGGCAGCACCGCGACAAGCTCGACGCCGCCGCCGCGCGGCTCCTCACGACCGAGGTCATGGAGGAGGAGGAGATCGCCCGCCTGTGGGGGCCGAAGGCGACGCGGCCCGGGGTCGAGAGCCCCGGCCACGCCGAGGCGCCCCCCGAGAACCCGAACCGTCCCGTCGCCGTGTCGGAGCACCGCTCGATCGCGCTCCCGCGCGCCGAGGCGGCGGTGCGCGGCGTGGGACCGCGCGAGGAGTGAGGTGTCGTGAGGGGCGGCAGCGAGAGCCACGAGGCGCGGAAGACCCTCTTCCAGCTCGGCATCCGGCGCGGGTGGCTCGAGCTGGCGGAGATCGACCGCGCGCTGCCCTCCGGCAGCCTGTCTCCTCCCGAGCGCTGGCTGCTCTTCTACAGCCTGCGCGCCGCAGGGGTGGAGATCCGAGACGAGCAGGGGGGGGCGCTCGAGAACCTGCCGGAGCCGGCCCGCCCGGACGCGTGAGGGGACGGTGGACGGGCTCCTCGGCCCGGGTCCGGGGAACGTTCACGGGAGCGTCACGGGTGAGGCACGAGCGGGTTTGACAAGCCCGGTCGGTTGGTTAGCTTCGCCGCCGGGAGGAGACGAATGTCCGAAGAGCGGCAGGATGCCCCGGGGAACGGCGGGGGCGAGGTGAAGGTGGTCGATCGGCGACGCTTCCGGCCGGACGGCGCGCCGGTGGAGGGGGCGCCCGAGAGCGATGCGCGGCCGTCGGCGGCCGCGCCGGACGAGCCTGCGCCCGCAGGC
>JAEYOU010000686.1 GCA_023411405.1 Pseudomonadota bacterium
CCGCAGCACAGTGGCGTTGGTCGTGGTCCCCTGATTGTCGAGCACTTTGTAGTTGCCCAGGTACGCACGCGGGGCCACACCGGAGAGCGTGCCCCCGAGAGCGCTGTGCTGCACTCCGGCGGCCACCATCGCAACGGCGGTTCCGTGCCCGTTGCCGTCCTTCGGGCTGAGCCCCTCCTCATAAGAGCGGGCGACGATGATCTTGCGGTTCGTGTATTGGCGGTCGTCCTCTGCGCCGAGTTTCGGGAAGCCGTCGGGGACGGGCAGGCTATCATCCTGGAACCCGGGATGCGACACGTCGATTCCGGTGTCGAGGATGGCGATCTTGGTCCCCAGCCCCGCTTTGTCCGCGCCGCCTATGGCATCCCAAGCCTGATACACGCTGTGAATCTCGAGCGCGCGGTCGAGCTTCGCGCGGTACCTGATGACCGGGTAGACCGCCCGGACCCCGGGAATCGCTGCGAGCGCTTTCGCGTCCGCACCCGGAGCCTCCGCGATGACCGCGTTGGCAACGCGGCTGACCGAGCCCAGAACCCTCCCACCCCTGCGCGTCACTTCGTCGCGAACGTCGTCCTGCGGCGGACGCGCTGCCGTGCGCACCGCGCCGGCTGCCGCTTTCGCCGCCAGGGATGGAGGAGTGTTCAGTTCCAGAATGTATTGGCCCGGAACGATCTGCGCCCCCACAAACGATGCGCAGAACAGAAACGCCGCACACAGTCGCACCATGGATTCCCCTCTTGTCCTCATTGTAGGGTGAGAACGCGGCGGCGCCGCCGGTGGCACCGGATTGAACCATCTGTAACCTCACCGGTTGTACAGTTCTCCTGTGGCTCCGGAAGCTCGTCTGCCCGACGGCAGTGCTGCCTCCTGCCTCCTGCCTCCTGCCTCCTGCCTCCTGCCTCCTGCCTCCTGCCTCTTGCAGTACCGTATACCCATGGACCCGCGGACCGCGCCGGTTCCGGCTTCCGACCCGTTCACCGGCACGTGGAACCTGAACACCGCCGCTTCGCAGTTGCCGTTTGCGCCTCCCCGCTCGGTCGTCCTCCGGATCGAAGCCGGTGATGACGAAGTCAGCCTTGTCGAAAACTCCACCGACGCCGGCGGCGCCTCCGAGACCGTCACCATCCGCGCGAAGTTCGACGGCCAGACCTACCCGGTCCAAGGCTCCGGTCTCGTGGACGGCTTCGCGATCGAACGCCTCGCCCCGCGCACCTGGAGAGCCAGCGGATCTAAGAGCGGCACACCCGTTTTCAGCGAAACCATCATGCTCTCCGCTGACGGCGCCTCGTTTCGGGAGCACGCCCAAACCACACTGGCCGACGGCTCTCATGCCGATGCCGTCCTCGTCTACGAGCGCCAGTAGCGCCCATTCCTGCCGCCCTCCCTCCGCCGCTACAATGATCTCCATGCTTCGCAGGACCTTCCTCGCCGCGGGCGCGTCCGTTTTCGCCGCCGCACCGCAACCGAAACCCCGGCTCAAGTTCGGCGTCGATCTGTTCAGCATCCGCAGTTCCGGCTGGACCCCGTTTCAGTACCTCGACTTCTGCGCCCAACAAGGCGTGGAGATGGTGCACTTCAGCGAGATCCGCTTCCTCGGCGGGCTCGAAGACGAGCACCTGAAGAAGGTCCGCGCGCATGCGGAACGCCTCGGAGTCGGTGTCGAGATCGGGATGCGGTCCTTCTGCCCGAGTTCGAAAGCCTTCGACCCGAAGGCCGGGACCGCTGAGGAGCAGGTGCTGCGGATGGTCCACGCGGCGAAGATGCTGGGCTCGCCCATCGTGCGCGCCTTCCTCGGGACTTCCAACGACCGCACCGGGCCGGTGCCGATGGAAGGGCACATCGAGAATGCGGTGAGGGTGCTGCGCAACGTGAAGCCGCAGGTGGTGGACGCCGGGCTCAAGATCGCAGTGGAGAACCACGCCGGCGACATGCAGGCCCGCGAACTGAAAACACTGATCGAAGGCGCCGGCAGAGACTTCGTGGGCGCGTGCCTCGATTCCGCCAATCCGCTGTGGGCTATCGAAGACCCGCACCTGACCCTCGAAACGCTCGCGCCCTACGTCCTGACGTCGCACCTGCGCGACAGTGCCGTGTGGCGCACGCCCGAAGGCGCCGCGGTAGCGTGGGTCCGCACCGGCGAGGGCAACGTCGGCATCGAGGAGTGGGTGAGGAAGTTCGCCGAGTTGTGTCCCGGGCGCGCGCTTTCGGCCGAGGTGATCGTGATCCCGGGCCGCAAGTACAACTTCCTCGATCCGAACTTCTGGGATGCCTATCGCACCACGCCCGCATGGGAGTTCGCGCGCTTCCTGAAGCTGGCCGAAAACGGTAAACCGCTGCCGCCTGCGCCGCCGGTTCCCAGGGAACAGGCCGCCGCACGCGAGCGCGAGGACCTCATCGCCAGCTTGAATTGGACGAAGGCGCTGCTCGCGAAATTGTAGCGCGGCAATTCGGCGAAACCGTAAGCGCCCGGCGGGTATCCTACAGCCATGATGATCGGGCGCTTTCTTCTCCTGCTCTCGGTGGCCGCCGTCGTCCGGCCCGTACTCGCTCAACAAGGCGTCCTGCCGCCTCACATCCGTGTCAACGGAGAGGCCGTCGTCACGGCGAAGCCCGACCGGCTGGAGCTTCAGCTCGGGGTGGTCACGCAGGCCCAGTCTGCTGACGCCGCCGCGGCGCAGAATGCCTCGAGGGTCGATGCCGTCCTGAAGGCGCTCAAGCCGGATGTCGGCGCAGCGGGCGAGGTCCGGACGGTGAGTTACTCGGTGCAGCCGAATTACAACTACCCGAGAGAGGGCGGCAAGCCCGCGATCACGGGCTACACCG
>JAEYOU010000570.1 GCA_023411405.1 Pseudomonadota bacterium
CGACATCGCCGACCGCGGCATCGTCCTCGCCGGCGGCGGCGCCCTCCTCAAGAACCTCGACGTGCTGCTGCGCGAGGAGACCGGCCTGCCCGTCTTCCTCGCCGAGGACCCGCTCTCCTCCGTCGTCATCGGCGCCGGCAAGGCGCTCGAGGAGCTGGACATCCTGAAGCAGGTGACGGCGCACGCCTGACCGCGGCCGCTGGGTGCGCGCGCGAAGGGTCGCGACAAACCACCGGCCGAGCGCTATCCTGCTCGCACACACGGATCGCCCTCCGTTCGCCCAGGGCTCGTGTGCGGGGGGAGATCACATGACTGCTCGCGCCAGCGCCTCGGCACTTCTCGCGCTCGGGTTCGCGCTCGCCGCCTGCGGCGGGGCGGGCGCGCCGGGCGACCTCGGGACGATCGGCGGGACCGTCCGCGGGCTCACTGGCTCGGGGCTGACGCTTCAGCTCAACGGCCGCCACGATCTGACCGTATCCCCGGGGCAGGACCAGTTCGAGTTCGACGCCAAGGTCGCGGCGGGGGCCCGGTACGTGGTGACGGTGTCCGTCGCGCCGGTCGGTCCGGCCCAGGTGTGCTCGATCGAGAACGGCGTGGGGATCGTGCAGGGCACCGTCAGGAGCATCGTGATCGTCTGCTCGACGACGGCGTTCCACGTCGGCGGGACGGTGAGCGGGCTCGACACAGTCGGGCTCGTCCTCTCGTCGCACGGGGAGCTCCTGCCGATCGCGACGAACGGAGGCTTCACGTTCCCGACCGCGATCGCGAGCGGCGCGCGTTACGCGGTCACGGTGCCGATGACGGCGCCCCAGCGCTGCACGATCGAGAACGGCTCCGGAACCGTCGTCGACTCGGACGTCACGAACGTACGGGTGACGTGCCACGAGAGAACCACCAGCGTCTGGGCCGTCGGAAAGGCCGGGACGATCCGGCATTTCGATGGCGCCGTCTGGCAGTCCGTGCCGAGCGGAACGACCGCAGACCTGGCCGCGATCTGGGGGAGCGCCGCCGATGACATCTGGGCCGTGGGTACTGCCGGCACCATCCTGCATTTCGACGGGGTGGCGTGGTCGGACCGGGGGACCGGAACCACCACGCACTCGCTCAGCGGGATCTGGGGCAGCGGCCGGGACGACGTCTGGGCCGTCGGAGCCGCCGGGACGACCGCCCACTGGGACGGCGCTTCTTGGGAGACGGTGAACAGCGGGACCTCGAATTCGCTGGAGGCCATCTCGGGCACGAGCGCGTCGGACGTGTGGGCCGTCGGGAGCAGCGGGACGATCCTCCACTGGAGCGGGAGCGCGTGGTCGCAGAGCCCCAGCGGCTCCACGACCGTGGCGCTCCGGAGCGTCTGGGCGCGCACTCCGACCGACGCCTGGATCGCCGGCATGGAGTTCAAGCAGAACTACCCCGGTGTGCTGCTGCGGTGGAGCGGCCCGACCGCCGGCTGGTCGCCCGCCCCCGGCGTCACGGGGATCCCGAGGGCCGTCTGGGGTTGGGGCGAGGACGAGGTCTGGAGCGCCGGTGGTTTCTACTCGACGTCCGTCGGCGTCGTCGGCCGTCGCAGCGGCGGGAGCTGGTCGTTCCAGGACATCGGCGCCGACCGTCGCGGTGACGCGATCTCGGGATGTGCGAGCGAGGGAGCTCTCGTCGATCTCTGGATCGTGGGCTCGGTCCCGATCCGCTGGAACGGATCGACGTGGACCGCCCACCCGCCGACTCCAGCCGTCGAGTTGCGCGCGGTCTGGGTCAGGTGCCCCTGAGACCTGGTCTTCCGAGCGCCCTGAGGTCGGAAGGCTCCGGGAAGGCGCACGGCCGGCCTCTCGCGGGGGACCGGAGCCTTCGGCTTGATCCGCGGGGGCCGGCGTTATATCCCTTCATCCGGATAGACGGATGAACCAGCCGGCCCGCCGCACCCCCGCCGCCCTCCTCACCTGGATGGAGCTCCTCGCCGACCCGACCCGGCTGCGCCTGCTGCGCGCGCTGGAGAAGCGCGAGCTCTCGGTGCTCGAGCTGTGCGAGGTGCTGGCGCTTCCGCAGTCCACGGTGAGCCGCCACCTCAAGTCGCTCGCCGAGGCGGGGTTCCTCGAGAGCCGGCGGCAGGGCACCCAGAGCCTCCACGCCTGGGCCGACGGCGCGGACGCCGGCGCGCGCAAGCTCTGGGCGCTGGCGCGCGCGGAGACGGACGGCTGGCCGGTCGCGCACCAGGACGCGAAGCGGCTGGAGGGCGTCCTCGCCCGGCGCGACGACGCCCGCCGGTTCTTCGCCGGCGCCGCGTGCGCCTGGGACGAGCTCCGCGCCCGCGTGTACGGCCGCACGTTCGGGACGGAGGCGCTCCTCGCGCTCCTCCCGCGGACCTGGACGGCCCTCGACCTGGGGTGCGGGACGGGCGCGCTCACGGCCGCGCTCGCGCCGCGGGTGCGGCGGGTCGTCGGCGTGGACCGCTCGGCCGCGATGCTCCAGGCGGCCCGCAAGCGGACCGCCGGCTTCGCGAACGTCGAGCTCCACGAGAGCGACCTCGCCGACCTGCCGCTCGCGGCCGGGAGCGCCGACGCCGCGCTCCTCGTGCTCGTGCTCGCGTACCTCCCGGACGCCGCGCCCGTGCTCGCCGAGGCCCGCCGCGTCCTCCGGACGGACGGACGGCTCGTCGTCGTGGACGCGGTCCGCCACCAGGACGAGGAGCTCCGGCGGCGGATGGGGCAGGTCGAGCCCGGGTTCGAGCCCGAGGAGCTCGCGGGGCGCCTCCGCGCCGCCGGCTTCCCCGAGGCGACCGCGCGCGCCCTGCCGCCCGAGCCCGGCGCGAGCGGCCCCGGCCTCGTCGTCGCCACGTCCTGATCTTCCCCCCCGTGAACGAGCCCGCGCCCGCGCCCGAGGATCCCCACCTTCCACGCTTCACCAGGAGAAGACCGATGCCCGCCACCGCCGCCAGGAAGAAGCCCCAGCTCAAGCTCGTCCCCCGCGCCAAGGCCGCGCCCCCTGCCCCCACCCTCGAGCACAAGGTGAAGGACCTCTCGCTCGCCGAGTGGGGGCGCAAGGAGATCGAGCTCGCCGAGAAGGAGATGCCCGGCCTCATGGCGATCCGGCGCGAGTACGCCCGCAAGCGCCCGCTCGCGGGCCAGCGCATCACCGGCTCGCTCCACATGACCATCCAGACGGCGGTGCTGATCGAGACGCTCGCCGACCTGGGCGCCGACGTGCGCTGGGCGAGCTGCAACATCTTCTCGACCCAGGACCACGCCGCGGCCGCCGTCGCGGTCGGGCGCGGCGGCACCGTCGAGCGCCCCGCGGGCGTGCCGGTCTTCGCCTGGAAGGGCGAGACGCTCGAGGAGTACTGGGAGTGCACCGAGCGGGCGCTCGACTTCGGCGGCGGCAAGGGACCGACGCAGATCGTGGACGACGGCGGGGACGCGACCTTGCTCATCCACAAGGGGGTCGAGTTCGAGAAGCGCGGCAGGGTTCCGGCGGCGAAGGCCGGCGACTCCGAGGAGTACGCGGTCATCCTGAAGCTCCTCGCCCGGACGCTGCGGGAGGCGCCCCGGCGCTGGACCCGGGTCGCGAAGGAGTGCGCCGGCGTCACGGAGGAGACGACCACGGGCGTCCACCGCCTCTACGAGATGCAGAAGGCGGGCGAGCTCCTCTTCCCGGCCATCAACGTGAACGACTCGGTGACCAAGTCGAAGTTCGACAACCTCTACGGCTGCCGCCACTCGCTCGTGGACGGCCTGAACCGCGCCACGGACGTGATGCTCGCCGGGAAGCTCTGCGTCGTCCTCGGCTACGGCGACGTGGGCAAGGGCTGCGCCCAGGCGCTCCGCGGGCAGGGGGCGCGCGTCGTGGTGACCGAGATCGACCCCATCAACGCGCTCCAGGCGAGCATGGAGGGGTTCCAGGTCGTCCGGGTGGAGGACGTGGTGAAGGAGGCGGACGTCTTCGTGACCGCCACCGGCAACGTCGACGTCCTCACGGTCGAGCACCTCCGGGCGATGAAGGACTGCGCCATCGTCGGCAACATCGGCCACTTCGACAACGAGATCGACATGGCGGCCCTCAAGCGCGAGACGAGGCGCGTCCACATCAAGCCGCAGTACGACGCGTTCGTCTTCCCCGACGGCCACCGCGTCCTCGTGCTCGCCGAGGGGCGCCTCCTCAACCTCGGCTGCGCGACCGGCCACCCCTCGTTCGTGATGTCCAACTCCTTCACGAACCAGACGCTCGCCCAGATCGAGCTGGCCACGAACCGGGCCGCTTACGCGAGGCAGGTCTACACGCTGCCGAAGCGCCTCGACGAGAAGGTGGCCGCGCTCCACCTCGAGCAGATCGGGGCGAGGCTCACGAAGCTCACGAAGAAGCAGGCGGCGTACATCGGGGTCTCGCCGAGCGGACCGTTCAAGCCGGACCACTACCGGTACTGACCGGAATCGCAGCCCATGCTCGTGCTTCGACAAGCTCAGCACGAGCGGACGAGGAGAGCCGCTCACCCCGAGCCTGTCGAAGGGTGAGCGGCCACCGCGGCCCTCCCGGAGGCGAACGCGGCCTTGCTTGCCGCCCCGCCCTCCGCTAGCACTCCGGACCCATGAACGTCCTCCTCGCGGTGCTGCTCGGGGTGGTGCAGGCGCTCACCGAGTTCCTGCCGGTGAGCTCCACCGCGCACCTCCTCATCGTCGGGGAGCTCTTCGGCCACCGGCTCGACGACCGGCACTTCCGGGCGTTCGTGACGATCATCCAGAGCGGCACGACGGTGGCCGTGCTGGTCTACTTCCGGGCCGAGCTGAGCCGGCTCGCGGGCGCGGGGCTCCGGTCGCTGGCGCGCCTGCGGCCCCTCGAGACGCGCGACTCCCGCCTCGCCTGGTACATCGTGCTCGGCACGATCCCCGCGGCGCTCGCGGGCAAGCTCCTCGAGCGCCGGATCGAGGCGCTCGGGAACTGGGTGATGGTCGGCTCCCTCATCGGCCTCGGCCTCGTCCTCCTCCTGGCGGAGCGGCTCGCGCGCCACACGCGCACCGTCGAGGACGTGACCGCGGCGGACGCGCTCCTCGTCGGCGTCGGGCAGGCCATCGCGCTCATCCCGGGCTGCTCGCGCTCCGGGACGACGATCACGACCGGCATGCTCCTCGGGCTCAAGCGCGAGGCCGCGGCGCGGTTCAGCTTCCTGCTCTCGGTCCCCATCATCCTGGGTGCGGGCGCGTACAAGCTGTACAAGGTCCTGCCCGACCTGCGCGGGGAGGCGGCCTGGACGGCCGCCACCCTGGTCGGGACGGTGGTCTCGGCGATCTGCGGATACCTGGTCATCGGCTGGCTCCTCGGCTGGCTCCGCACGCGTACCACCTACGTGTTCGTGGTATGGCGCATCCTGGCCGGCCTGGTCCTCGCGGCGCTCATCGCCAGCGGTGTCCTGCCGGAGTCGTGAGCGCGGAATGTGCATTCGAGCGAGCGCAGGGCCAGCTTTGCTGGACCGGAGCGAGCCGGGGGTCGGGGGGCCCGCGCTTAGCGGGCCCCCCGCCGG
>JAEYOU010000703.1 GCA_023411405.1 Pseudomonadota bacterium
GCGCGGAGCGCCTCCACGATGAGCCCGCGCTCGTAGGCCTCGACCCGCTGCTTGAGCGGCAGGGTCGCGGCCGCGGCCGGCGCGACCGCGGCCTCGGGCGCGCGGGCGGCGCCGGGGAGGAGCCCGAGATCGAGCTCCTCGGGCGGCGAGAGCGCCACGAGCCCCTCCATCGCGTTCTCGAGCTCGCGCACGTTGCCGGGCCAGGCGTGGGCGCGCAGCCGCTCGAAGAGCGCCTCGGGGACGTGCAGGGGCGAGACGCCGAACCGCTCGGCGAAGCGGTCGAGGAAGAAGCGCGCCAGGACGGGGATGTCCTCGGGGCGGCTGCGCAGCGGCGGGATGGCGAGGTGGACGACGTTGAGCCGGTAGAAGAGGTCCTCCCGGAAGCGCCCCTCCTTCACCAGCTCCTCGAGGTCGCGGTGCGTGGCGGCGAGGACCCGCACGTCCACGATCCGTGAGCGCTCCTCCCCCACCGGCCTGACCTCGCCCTCCTGCAGGACCCGGAGGAGCTTCGCCTGCGCGTTGGGCGCGAGCTCGCCCACCTCGTCGAGCAGGATGGTGCCGCCGTCCGCCTCGCCGAAGAGGCCGGGGCGGGCGCGGACCGCGCCGGTGAAGGCGCCGCGCGCGTGGCCGAAGAGCTCCGCCTCGACGAGCTCCGGCGAGATCGCCGCGCAGTTGAACCGCACGAAGGGCTTGTCGGCGCGCAGGGAGGCCCGGACGATCGCCTCGGCGACGCGCTCCTTGCCCGTCCCGCTCTCGCCGGTGATGAGGACGGTGACGTCGCGCGGCGCGACCCGCCCCACGAGCACCCCCAGGCGACGCATCGCCTCGGACGCGAAGACCATCGACCGCGCCAGGGCGAGCTCGCCCTGGAGCTTCTCGTTCTCGTGCGCGAGCCGGACGGCCTCCATCGAGCGGCGGACGACGGCGAGGAGGTCCTCGGTCTCGAACGGCTTCTTGAAGTAGTCGTACGCGCCCGCCTTGACGGCCTCGACCGCGGCCCGCTCCGAGCCGTGCGCGGTGATGAGGACGACGCGCGGGGGCGGCGTGCGGCGCATCAGCTCCCGGAGGAGCTCCATGCCGTCGAGCCGCGGCATGCGAAGGTCGGTCAGGACCAGGGCGGCGGGCGCGGCGTCGAAGCGGGTCAGCGCCTCGGCGCCGTCCGCGGCCTCGTCCACCGCGAGCCCCTCCGAGCTCAGGATCTCACGGAGCGTGTAGCGGACGCCCGGATCGTCGTCGACGACCAGGACGCGCGTGGCGGGGTCGCTCACGCGGCCCTCCCGGGCCCCGCGGCCTTGGGCAGGAGCAGGAGCGCCTCGGTGCCCCCGCCGGTGCGCGACCGCAGGACCAGGTCACCGCCGTGCTGGCGGGCGAGCGAGCGGGCGATGGTGAGGCCGAGGCCGGAGCCGTTGGGCTTGGTGGTCACGCCGGGGGAGAAGACTCTCTCGCCGAGCGCGGGATCGACGCCGGTGCCCCGGTCGAGGACGCGGACGAGGGCCCCGCCCTCGGCCGTGGCCTCGGACGCGATCCGCACCTCCGCGCCCCGGGCGCTGGCGTCGAGCGCGTTCTGCACGAGGTTGATGAGCACCTGCTTCACCTTGCGTGGGTCGCACCGGGCCGTCACCCCGGCGCCCTCCACGGAGAGGTGCACCGCGCGCTCGCGGGCCAGGCCCTCGTGCAGGGCGGCCACCTCGCGGGCGAGCGCCGAGACGTCGGCGTCGCCCAGCGCGAGCGGCACGAGCGGTCGCGAGAAGTTGAGGAACTCGTCGAGGATCGACTGCATCCGATCGACCTCACGGCGCAGGACGCCGAGCCGCTCCGCGCCCTTGCCGTCGGGCAGGTGCTGGCCGAGCAGGCTCGCCAGCCCCTTCACGCTGGCGAGCGGGTTCTTGAGCTCGTGGGCGATCTCGGCGGAGAGGGCGGTGAGCTCCTCCGCCTGCTCCTTGTGATCGCGGAGGGCCTCCTGCTGCGCGGCGAGCTCGCGGCGGAGGATGGTCGCGTACGTCTTGCGGAGCTTCCGCCCGAGGAGCTGGCTCGCGACCAGCACGAACGAGTAGGCGGTGGCCATGGCCCAGACGTGCGTGACGTCCGGGCCGTTCCGGGCGCCGCCGCCGAACGCGGCCAGGTTGAAGTCGGGGAGCGCGCCGCTCGCGTTGTAGGCGGCCATGATCCAGACCGCCCCGACCTGCACGAGCGGGACGAGGAGCTGGGAGGGCGGGTTGAAGGCGACCGAGGTGATGATCCCGAGCGGGACGGCCACGAGCAGGAACGGGCTCTCGATCCCGCCGCTCACGAACGAGAGCGCGAGCTGCGCCAGCACCGCGAGCGCGAGGTTCACCGCCAGCGCACCCCGCGTCATGCCCTGGAGCCGGTAGCGGGCCCACTCCAGGAGGAAGAAGGCGGGGATGAGCACCATCGCCGCCGCCAGGACGGTCCGCCGCCACGCCGCGGGCTCGGTCCAGGCGAGCCAGCCGACGAGCAGCAGGATGAGCGGGATCACGACGACGCGGACGAGCACGAGGTGCCCGAAGATCCGCGCCAGCTCCTCCCGCTCGATGGCCTTCTGGTGGCTCGTCATGGCTCGACCCCGGCCCAGAATATGGCGGCGCAGCCCGGAAAGCACCCCGCCGGTCATCGCTCCCTCCCGAGCGCGAGCTGGAGGGCGAGGCGGGCCTGGGCGAGGCGGGCGCGCGCCTCGGCCAGGCCGCTGTCGGCGAGGAAGAGCCGATCGTTCGCGTCGAGGACGTCGAGGCTCGAGGCGACGCCGGCCTCGAAGCTGCGCCGGATCGAGGCCGCCGAGTCGGCCGCGAGCTCCGCCTGCGCGTGCGCGAGCCGCAGCCGCTCCCGCGCCACGTCGAGGTCGCGCCGCGCGTCGAGCAC
>JAEYOU010000027.1 GCA_023411405.1 Pseudomonadota bacterium
GGCCCGCGCCGCGGGCGGGCTCGCCTTCCAGGTCCAGGACGAGGCCGCGCAGCTCGTCGTCGAGCTCGCCGCGGGGGAGCTCCGCGGCCGGCCCGCGCGCGTCCTCGACGCCTGCGCCGCGCCGGGAGGGAAGGCCTTCGCGCTCGCCGAGCTGCTCGGGCCCGGCGCCGAGGTGGTCGCGGTCGAGGTCCACCCGCGCAAGGCCGACGCCATCGCGCAGGAGGCGAGGCGGCGGAACCTCCCCGCGGTGCGCGTCGTGTGCGCAGACGCGCGGGCGCCCGTGCCCGGGATCGACGAGGGGAGCTTCGACGCGGTGCTCGTCGACGCGCCGTGCGCCGGGCTGGGCACGCTCCGGCGCCACCCCGAGCTCAAGCTCCGGCGGACCGCCGCCGACCTCCCGCGGCTCGCGGAGCTGCAGCGGGCGATCGCCCTGCGCATGGCCCGGTACGCGCGCCCGGGCGCGCCGGTCACGTACTCGGTCTGTTCGCTCTCCCGGACCGAGGGGCCCGCCGTCGCCGAGGCGCTCCTCACCGGCGGCGCGCGCCGCGTCGCGCCGCCGCCCGGGTTCCCCGCCGACGTGCTCACGGGGGAGGGCGATCTCCTGACCCGGCCGGACCGGCATGGGTGTGATGGGTTCTATGCGGTGAGGTTCAGCTCCGGGTGAACGACCCGGCTTTTCTCCCGAGGTCTCGCACCCGCCTCCTTGTTACATTCCCCTCATGGCCCTCCCTCCCATCCGGATCGCCCCCTCGATCCTCTCCGCCGACTTCGGCCGCCTCGCCGAAGAGGTCCGCGCGGCCGAGGCCGCGGGCGCGGACGTCATCCACGTGGACGTCATGGACGGCCGGTTCGTGCCGAACCTCACCGTCGGGCCCCTCGTCGTGGAGGCGGTCCGGAAGGCGACCGGGCTGCCGCTCGACGTGCACCTCATGATCGTCGAGCCGGAGCGGTACGTGGAGGCGTTCGCCAGGGCGGGCGCGAACACGCTGAGCGTCCACGCCGAGGTCTCGCCCCATCTGCACCGGACGCTGCAGGTGATCCGGGGCGCGGGCGCCCGGCCCGCGGTGGCGCTCAACCCGTCCACGGACCTCTCGGTCCTCGAGTGGGTCCTCGGCGACGTCGCCCAGGTGCTCGTCATGACGGTGAACCCCGGCTTCGGCGGCCAGCACTACATCCCCGCCTGCACGGAGAAGGTGCGGCGGCTCCGGGCCATGGCCGACGCCCGCGGGCTCGCCCTCGACATCCAGGTGGACGGTGGCGTCAACGCCGAGACGGTCCAGGCGGTGGTCGCGGCGGGCGCCAACGTGCTCGTCGCCGGCACCGCGATCTTCGACGCGCCCGACTACCGCCGCGCCATCGCCGAGCTGCGGACCGGCGCGGAGCGCGGCCGGGCCGGGCGATAGCGCGGGAGAGAGTCCCGCGCCGGTTCGGTGGTTCCCCTGCGGCGATCGCGGGCGATCCACCCGAAAACACTCGATTCAGACCGGATCAGCGTAGCACCAGCGAGGGGCCCTTGTTGGTGTCGGAGCCCCGATGCATCCTCGGGGGCGGCGGTGCTCTCCACACCCTCCACGATCTCGGCCCTTTCCACCCTGGGTGGAGTGGCCGTCGGGCTCCTCGCGCTCCGGGTCTCGCGCGTGCGGGGCTGGGGCGAGCTCCGCTGGTTCGCGGTCATCGCCTTCACCGCCGCCGGCTACGCCGTCGCGAACCTGAGCGCCACCCTGGAGGCGCCCGCGCCGCTCATCATCGGCGCCTCGCACGTGCAGCTCTCCTTCGCGCTCGTGCAGTACTGGGCGTGGCTGCGGTATGCGCGGGCGTTCGGCCGCGCGCCGCCTTCGCGCGCCGGCCTGTGGGTGGAGCGGACGGTGCTCGCGGCGGCCGCGGCGGCGCTCGTCCCGCGCCTCGCCTTCGGCGGCGAGATCGCCCACCACTCCTTCCCGCTCTGGGACGTCGTCTACAACGACGCGCTCCTCGCGCCCGGCGCGTACGCGCTCATCGCGCTCGCCGCGCCCGCCGTGCCCGTCGTGATCGGACGGTTCGTCCAGGCCCACCGCGCCGGGATCCGGCACGCGGCGCCGCAGGCGGCGGCGTTCGTCTCGGTCGTGCTCCTCTCGCTCGCCGACGCGTACACCGGGACCGGCCGCTCCCGCCTCCCGTACCTCTTCGACATCGGCTTCCTCCTGCCGGTGGCGCTCGTCGCCTGGGCGACGAGCCTGCGCTTCGTCGAGTCCGCGCAGGACCTCGAGGGGCTCCGCGAGCGGCTGGAGTCGCTCGTCGAGGCCCGCAGCCGGGCCCTCGCAGAGGCCCAGGAGGCGCTGGTCCGCTCCGAGCGCCTCGCCTCGCTCGGGCAGCTCGCGAACGGGGTCGCGCACCAGGTGTCGAACCCCGCCTCGGTCGTCACCGCGAACCTGCGCTACCTCTCCGAGAACCTCGTCGGCGCGCCCGAGGTCCGGGAGGTGGCGGACGAGGCGCTCGTCGCGATGCAGCGGATCAACGACCTCGTCCGCCGGCTCGCCGACGCCGGCCGGCTCGCCGCCGTCCCCCGGCCGACCACCGCGGTCGACCTCCGCGACGTGGTGGAGCGCGCCGCGGCGGAGGCGCGGCCGCGGCTCGACGCCGAGGTCACGCTCGACGTCGAGGTCCCCCCGGGCCTCGTGGTGCGGACCCGGCCGGAGGTGCTCGAGCAGGTGCTGCAGAGCCTCCTCTCCAACGCCGCCGAGGCGCTGCACCCGGGGCGCCGCGGCCGGATCCAGATCCGCGCGGCGCGCTGGAGCGGAGCCATCCGCCTCACCGTCGCCGACGACGGGGTGGGGATGACGAAGGAGGTGCTCGAGCGGGTGTTCGAGCCGTTCTTCACGACCAAGCCGCCCGGCCGCGGGAGCGGCCTCAGCCTCCCGATCTCGCGCCGCATCGTCGAGGTGCACGGCGGGGCGATCTGGCTCGAGAGCGCGCCCGGAGGCGGCACCACCGCGGTGCTGATCCTGCCGGAGAGTGGGCCGGGGACCCCGGCCCCCTCCTCGGCGGGCCGTTGACTGCGCCTCGCTACTCCAGAAACTCCACCCGGACCTGCGCCACGCCGCGGTGGACCATCCCGAGCTCGTGGGCCGCGGCGAGCGAGAGATCCACGACGCGCCCGCGCACGAACGGCCCGCGATCGTTGACGCGCACGACGACGCTCCGTCCGCCGGCGAGCTCCGTCACGCGGAGCCGCGTGCCGAAGCGGGCGGTGCGGTGGGCCGCCGTGAGCGCCTTCCTGTCGTAACGCTCGCCGTTGGCGGTGCGGCGCCCCTGGAGCTTGCGGCTGTAGTAGCT
>JAEYOU010000030.1 GCA_023411405.1 Pseudomonadota bacterium
AGCAGCGTAGCGGGCCGGGACAGCACTCCTCGGCGGCGCCGAGACGGCTCACGGACCCGCTACGCCGGTGACCCCGAGGGACCGCAGCTCCTGCGGACTCGACCGTTAGGCCGACACGCTCCTAGCGAGCCCCGTGCGGTCCGAGAGGGCGCCGCGGGCACCAGGAGGCGCGCTCGCCGGAGACCCGCTCCACCTTTGAACGGCAGTTCGTGACTCGCGATCACCTCCGGTGTCGCGAGTCACGGCAGCCGTTTAGTCAGGATCAAACGGGGCTGCGCCCCCGCTCCGCCGGGTCCCGCCGCGCTGCGCGCCGACGAGCGTACAGACCCGGGCCGCAGCAGAAGCGGTTGTAGAAGTGCGCGTTGGGTGGGTTCACGTCGCGAGAGTAGCTCGCCTCCACGTACTCGGTCGCCGCGTCCGGGACCGAGAGCGCGTGCCCCCCGGGCCACGAATGGGCGCACAGCTGCACCCACGAGCGGTGGGTGTTGACCTCAGCCTTGTAGAGGGCGGCGTCGGTGGTCGCGGGGTTTGTGTACTTCGTGATCGTGGCAGCAACAGGGCGTCGAGCTCGCACCGAGCTGCTCACAACGCGGTAACGGCGCGCCGGACGCCCTCTCCTCGCCTGCCATGACCGACCTCCTCGCCCAGGGTTGCCGCGCATTCTCCGCCCGGCACCGCGCACCGAGGAGAGAACGCTGGGGCGACTCGCAGTGGTGACCCGGCCTCGGGCCGGAGCTGGAGCGGGGTGAGGAGAGCCTCGGGCGCCCAAGGTGAGGACGACGCTCCGTGGGGTCGCCTGGTGGTTGCCCGACAGTGAAGCCCCAGAGGAGGACGTAACATCGTTCCTCGTCGTCCGTCTTCGCTCACGACAGTTGCTTGCGTCCGCCAGGAGGCACCATGATCGCTCCCTTCCGCCGCCCGTCGTCTTTGACCGCGCTGGCCGTGCTCGCCATGCTCGCCGTGCCCGCGCGGGCCGCCGCAGCGGAGCAGCCCGTCGCGATCTTCCATGCCTTCGACCAGCGCTACGCCGACGTGGCCGGGTTCGTCTGCACGCTCGGCGCCCAGGGGTACTCGCACGTGCAGCTCGCCCCGGCCCAGAAGTCCAACCCGCTCCGCGAGTGGTACGGGCGATACCAGCCGGTGGACTACTCCATCATCGAGGGGATGGGCTCGGAGGCGGAGCTGCGCGAGCTCGTGCGGACGGCCCACGGCTGCGGCGTGAAGGTCATCGCCGACGTCGTGTTCAACCACATGGCGAACCTCGAGGAGTTTTCGGACCTCCGGTTCCCGCAGCTCGGCGCGGCCAATTTCCACCCCCAGTGCGCGATCGACTACGCCGACGGCAACCGGGACACGGAGCTGAACTGCTGGCTGGGGGCGTCACCGACCAGCCGCGGGCTCCCGGACCTCGACGTCTCGCGCGCCGCCGTCCAGGAAGTCCAGAAGGCGCACCTCCGGAAGCTGCTCGACCTCGGCGTGGATGGGTTCCGCTTCGACGCAGCCAAGCACCTGCCCGCCGACGTGCTCCGCCGATACCTCACCTTCGTGGATGGGCGACGGAGAGACGGCTGGAACTACCTCGAGGTCATCGAGGACACGGACACGAAGGCCGAGCACTACAGCGGGGTCGCCGCGGTCACCGACTTCGTCCTCTACAGGGCCCTCAAGCGCGCCTTCACCTTCGGCGGAGACCTGCGGTCGCTGCGGGTCGCCGAGGCCGTGCCCGATGCCCGGAGCACCACGTTCGGACGGAACCACGACAACATCCGGGAGATCCAGGCCAACCCCATCGATCCGTACGACGACCGGACCGACTCCTGGCTCGCCACCGCCTTCGTCCTGGCACGCGAGGGAGGGACGCCGCTGGTGCTCAACTGGGACAACGCGGACGCAGCGTTCATCCCTGCGGGCGTCACGTTTCGGCGGATCATGTGCCGGCGCGGCGCGGCCGGCGGCTCGGTGAAGGAGAACGTGCTCGGGGTGATCGACAGCCCGACCGTCCTCGTCATGGAGCGGGGCGCGGAGGGGTTCTTCGTGGTCAACAAGGCGACCCAGGGATTCGATCAGGCAGCGCTCGACCTCACGCTCACGCACCTCGAGGGCTGCTACCGCGAGGTCCGCACCGGCTTGCTCGCGGCCGTGGAGCGCCGCCCCGACGGGAAGAAGTGGGTCACGCGCTGGGGCACCTGGGGACGCGGGGGGCTCCAGATCGGCGCGCGCGACGCCCTCTACTTCGTCCGGGAGTCGTGGAGCACGTGCCAGCTTCGCTGACGACGACCGTTCACCGGCCGCGCTCCAGGCGGCGTGTGCGGGGGACGGTCTACGGCTCCACCCCCACCAGCCGCGCGCTCTCGTCCCAGAGCCGCCGCGCGAGCTGGTCGTCGCGCGCGAGCGCCGAGGGCTTCGCGGGGCGGCCCTTCTCGAGGTAGAGCCCGCTGAGCGGCTCGACCTCGGCGTCCGGCACCGAGGCGAGCTGGATCACCGTGCGCGCCCCCGTCTCCGGCGAGAGCATGAAGCGCGTCGCGACCGCGAGGACCGCGGAGACGAGCCCGGCCGGTGCGCCCGCCCAGATGCGGGTCGCGACCGCTCCCGGGTGGAGGCACGCCGCGGTGACGCGGGTCCCGGCGAGGCGCCGCGCGAGCGCGCGGGTGAAGAGGATGTTGGCGAGCTTGGAGCGCCCGTAGGCGCGCATGATCGCGTACCCGCGCTCCATCTGGAGATCCGCGAAGTCGAGGTCGCCCCGGCGGTGGCCGGCGCTCGACACCGTGACCACGCGCGCGGGCGCGCTCTCCTTCAGGCGATCGAGGAGGAGCCGGGTGAGGAGGTAGGGCGCGAGGTGGTTCACGGCGAGCGTCCGCTCGTACCCGTCCCCGGTCACCTCCCGCGTCGCGCTCACGCCGCCGGCGTTGTTCACGAGCACGTGGAGCCGCGGCCAGCGGCGGACGACCTCGGCGGCGAGGGCGCGGACCTCCGCGAGCGAGGCGAAGTCGCAGCGGACCGAGGAGACGGGGCCCGGCCGCGGCGCCCTCGCCCCCGCGGCCTGGACCTCGTCCTCCGCCGCAGCGAGCCGCGCGGAGTCGCGCCCCACGAGCACGAGCTCGGCCCCCATGCCCGCGAGCGCCCGGCTCGCCGCGAGGCCGATGCCGGAGCTTGCGCCGGTGACGAGGATGACGCGGCCGGAGAGATCGGGCATGGGGCGCCTAGCACGGGTAAAGACTTTCGGTGAACCACCACTTCTTGCCCCGCTTCTCGAGGCACCAGGGGGCGCCGGGCGTGACCATGTCCTTCGCGCGGAAGTCGAAGCACGGCATCCCGGCCGCGGCGCGCGCATCCTCGCGGAAGGCGACCACCACCGCGATCTCCTTCGCGCGCGCGAACAGCTCGCGCAGCGACCCGGGCTGCCGGCCCTGCGCCGGACCGCCGGGGCCGCCGAAGACGACGCCGTGCAGCCAGCTCCCCTC
>JAEYOU010000587.1 GCA_023411405.1 Pseudomonadota bacterium
CGTCTCCACAATACCTACCGCGGGCCCGATATTCCAGCGGGCCCCCGATCGCGCCGCGGCGTGCGGCCGCTCCGCCGGTCGCGCGGCCGGCGAAGGGCGCCGGACGCACCGTGAGATGGCACGGGGCCGACGGCGGTGCCGTCAGCCCCGAGCCGGAGCGCAGCCGCCGCGAGGCGTCAGAACTGCGTGAAGAACCTCCAGGCCTCGGCCTTGGTCCAGGTCCTGTCGCCGCCGCCGCTGTCCGAGGAGGAGCCGTCGACCGGCGCGGGGGTGTGGCCGGCGCCGCTGAACGCGGCCCAGACGACGGGGTATCCCGGCCTGCAGCCGGCGTAGCTGGTCACGATGTGCGTCGCGGTCCCCTGCGCTGGTTCGGGCGGGTTCTGGGGCGTGCAGCCGTTGTTCCGGACGAACCGATCGCGCAGCGACCGGCCGCCGGCGATGCTGCACACCGGGTCGGTGATGCTGTGGAAGCCGATGTACGCGATGGGATCGTTCCCGCCCTCGCACCCGCTGAGCTGCGCGCCGGCGTAGACGGCGACCGCGCGGAAGCTCTTGGCGCGGGCGCAGGCGATCGCGTAGCTCATGCCGCCGCCGTAGCTGAACCCCATCGCGAAGCGGCGCGTCGTGTCCACGCAGAGGTCGCCGTCGACGAGCCGCACCATGTCGTCGACGAACGTCAGGTCCCGGCCGCCGCTGTTCGCCCAGCCGTTGTTGAGGCCCTGGGGGGCGATGAAGATCGTGCTGTTGTTCGCCTGCGCCCGGAGCCCGTAGTAGGACCACGTGTAGCCGCTGGTCCCGCCGGAGTCGACGTCGTTGGCCGTGCCGCCGTTCCAGTGGAACGCGAACACCACCCGGTACGCGCGGTTCCGGTCGTAGCCGTCGGGGATCCGGATCATGAAGCTGCGGCTCTGGCCGCCGCTCTGGATCGTGCGCGTGCCGCTCGTCAGCGTCGGGGCCTTGCCGCAGCCGGCGCTCCGCACCACGTCGCCGCCCGACGGTTCGAACGCGGCGGTGACCGACCGCGGCGCGGTCATGGTGACGACGCAGCTCCCGGTGCCGGTGCAGGCGCCGCTCCAGCCGGCGAACTTCGAGCCGGCGGCGGGGACCGCGCTCAGGGTCACGCTCGTCCCGCTCGCGTAGCTCGCGCCGCAGGCGGCGCCGCAGCTGATGCCGCCTGGGCTCGAGGTGATCGCGCCGGTCCCGCTGCCGGACCGGGTGACCGAGAGGGCGTACGTCGTCCCGCCGTTCCCGCCCGCCGCGACCGTGATGCCCGTGACCTTCGGGTTGTCCGGGCCGCCCGCGCGCGTGAGCTGGATCACGACCTGCCCGCTCGCGCTGGCCGTCGTCTCGAACGTCCGGGCGATCCCCCGGTTCGCGCCGCCCGCCGCGGCGAAGATGTCGAACGCCGTCAGCACGGTCGCGCCGTTGACGGCCACGTTGAACGTCCGCTGCCCGGCCGCCGTCCAGAAGGTCTCCGCGAAGTAGAGCGTCACCGCCTGCGCGCTGCCGGGCGTCCGGTTCCCGATCGTGTAGGTGAACTCGCCGTACCGCTCGGTCTGGAAGACCGCGGCCGGAGGCACCGGCGCGGGCACGAGCGAGGTGTCGATCGCGGCCGTCGTCGAGTACGTGCTCCCGCCCGCGAACCCGGCGTCCGCGGCGAACGAGCCGGCGGCCGCGCCGCCCGCGTTGACGGACACCGTCGCGTCGACCACCGCGGTGGTGTCGAACGTCGCGGTCACGCTCCGCGCGGCCGTCATCGTCACGGTGCAGGTGGAGCTGCCCGCGCAGGCGCCGCTCCAGCCCGCGAAGCTCGAGCCCGCGGCCGCCGCCGCGGTCAGCGTCACGGTCGTGCCGCTCGCGTAGCTCGCGCTGCAGGTGGAGCCGCAGCTGATCCCGGCGGGCGCGGAGGTCACCGTCCCGGCGCCCGTCCCGCTCCGGACGACGGAGAGGGCGTAGGTCGTCGCGGCGCCCGGCACGGTCCACCGCTGGTTGGCGCCGGTCCCGCAGCTCCAGACGATGATCCGGGTGCCGTTGGCCGTCGCGGCGCCGTTGGCGTCCATGCACAGCCCGGACTGGACGTTGGAGATGGTCCCGTCCGCGTTGACGTTCCACTGCTGGGAGGCCTGGCCGGTGCAGTCGCCGATGACCACCGCCGTCCCGGCGGAGGTGCCGCCGTTGGAGGGCTGCAGGCACTTGTTCCCGTACACGACCAGGGTCCTGGCGGAGCCGTAGGTGAAGGCCTGGTTTGTGCCGCCGTTGCAGTCCCAGAGCTGCGCCTGGGTGCCGTTCGCCGTCGAGCGGTTGGGGAGGTCCACGCACCGGCTCGACTGGACGCCGACGATCGGGGCGCTGGTGAACGTCTGGGCGGCCGCGCCGCCGGCCGCGAGGGCGAGGGCGAGGACGAAGCCGACACGCGTGAGCCCGGCGAGCGGCGTCCGGGCCTTCCTCTGTTCGTGACTCATGGTGTCTCCTGGGCGGACACGGGGACCGCCGCTGGAACGGCCTGCGATGGCACGACGGCGCGCGCCGCCACCGCCGTCCCGGCGGTGTGAGCGCGCGCGTTGCGAGAGGTCGGGACCGTGCCAGCGCCGGCACGGAGGGGTCAATGCCCCATTCCACCACTCGGCGTGAACCCGTGGTGTTCGAGGCGAATCCCGGAGATCGCGCGCGACCCGGAGGCCGGCCCCGCGCGTCCGGGCGGCGCGCCGGCCCGAGGGCTACGCGCGCGTGCGCCCCAGGCCGAGGAACAGCCGGGCGAAGAAGTACGTCGTGACGACCAGGCCGGCGCCGGCCGGGAGCCACCTCTCCCGCAGCGCGAGGATCACCGTCACCACCGCGCACCCGACCAGCGCCGCGCCGAGGAACCACCGGCTCGGCCCGCCGGCGGCGCCGGCGCCCGCGGGGCCCGCGCCCCATCCCGCCCAGGACATCGTCAGGACCCTCCGTCGAGCTTCTTCTTGAGGAGCGCGTTCACGACGGCCGGGTTGCCCTTGCCGCGCAGCTCCTTCATCACCGCGCCCACGAAGAAGCCGGTCAGGTTCTTCTTCCCGCTCCGGTGCTTCTCCACCTCGGCGGGGCTCGCGGCCAGCACGCGGTCCACGACCGCCTCGATCGCGCCCTCGTCCGAGACCTGCGCGAGCCCCTTCGCCTGGACCACCGCGGCGGGATCGGCGCCGGACCGGAAGACCTCCTCGACGACCTGCTTCGCGCCGGGGCCGCCGATCGTGCCGGCGTCGATGAGCGCCAGCACCGCGGCGAGCTTCTCGGGGGTGAGCTTCCACGCGGCGGGGCCGGTGCCGGCCTCGTTGGCGAGCTTCGCCACCTCGCCGTTCACCCAGTTGGCGACCTTCTTCGCCTTCTCCGGCCCGGCGCCGTACGCGGCGACGGCGCGGTCGAAGTACGACGCGACCTGCGCGTCGGAGACGAGCACGCCCGCGTCGTAGGCCGAGAGCCCGAGCGCGGTCGTGTACCGCTGCGCGCGCGCCCGCGGCAGCTCGGGCAGCGAGGCCCGGAGGCGCTCGACGAGCGCCGGCGCGACGACCACCGGCGGCAGGTCGGGCTCGGGGAAGTAGCGGTAGTCGTGCGCCTCCTCCTTCGAGCGCATCGAGCGGGTCTCGCCGCGGTCGGGGTCGAAGAGCCGCGTCTCCTGGACGATCGTCCCCCCGGCCTCGACGAGCTCCACCTGGCGCCGCGCCTCGTACTCGATCGCGGCCTTGAGGAACCGGAACGAGTTCATGTTCTTGATCTCGCACCGGGTGCCGTACTTCTCCGCGCCCTTGCGCATCACCGAGACGTTGGCGTCGCAGCGCAGCGAGCCCTCCTGCATGTTCCCGTCGTTCACGCCGAGCGCCATGAGGATGGCGCGGAGCGAGCGGAGGTACTCGACCGCCTCGTCGGCGGAGCGGAGGTCGGGCTCGGAGACGATCTCGAGGAGCGGGACGCCGGCGCGGTTGAGGTCGACCCCCGAGCTGCCGTCCGCGGCCACGCCGTGGACGTTCTTGCCCGCGTCCTCCTCCATGTGGATCCGGGTGAGCTGGGCGGTCTTCTCGACGCCGTCGATCGTGTACGGCACCGTCCCGCCCAGGCAGATCGGCAGCTCGTACTGCGAGATCTGGTAGGCCTTCGGGAGGTCCGGGTAGAAGTAGTTCTTGCGCGCGAAGACGCTCTTCGGCCGCACGTCGCAGCCGAGGGCGAGGCCGGCGGTCACGGCCATCTCGACGACGCGCTCGTTGAGCACGGGCAGGGCGCCGGGGAGCCCGAGGCAGACCGGGCAGGTGTGCGCGTTGGGCTCGCCCCCGAATTCCGTCGAGCACGAGCAGAAGATCTTGCTCCGCGTCATCAGCTGCGCGTGGACCTCGAGGCCGATGACGATCTGGAAGTCGGAGAGAGGCATCAGACGATCTCCGGCGCTGGATAGGTTCCCAGCTCGCGCTCCAGCGCGCGCGCGGCGCGGAGGAGCGTGGCCTCGTCGAACGGGCGGCCGACGAGCTGGAGCCCGATGGGCAGGCCCGTGGGCCCATCCTTCCCGCACGGCAACGACAGCGCCGGCAGCGCGGCGAGGTTGGCGGTGATGGTGAAGACGTCCGCGAGGTACATCTGGAGCGGGTCCTCCACCCGCTCGCCGAGCTTGAAGGCGACGCTCGGCGAGACCGGACCGGCGACGACGTCGCACTGCGCGAACGCCCGGTCGAGATCGCGCCGGATGAGCGTGCGGACCTTCTGCGCCCGGAGGTAGTACGCCTCGTAGTAGCCCGAGGAGAGCGCGTACGTGCCGAGCATGATCCGGCGCTTCACCTCGGCGCCGAACCCGCGTTCGCGCGTCGCCTCGTACATCTCCCGCAGCCCGCCGTCCCCCGCGCGCAGGCCGAACCGGACGCCGTCGTACCGGCCGAGGTTCGAGGACGCCTCGGCCGTGGCGATGAGGTAGTACGCCGCGATGCCGTACCGTGAGTGCGGGAGCGAGATCTCGACGAGGGTCGCCCCCAGCCTCCGGTAGGCCTCGAGCGCGGCCTGCACCGCGGCCGCCGTCCCGGGCGCGAGCCCGCCCGCGAGCCACTCCTTCGGAACGCCGATCCGGAGCCCCTTCGCGCCGCCCTCCAGCGTCGCGAGGTAGTCCTCGACCGGCCGGGTCGAGGACGTCATGTCGCGCGGGTCGTGCCCGGCGACGGCGCGGAGCAGCAGCGCGACGTCGCCGACGTTCCGGGCGAGCGGGCCGACCTGATCGAGCGACGAGGCGAAGGCGACGACCCCGTACCGCGAGACCCGGCCGTAGGTCGGCTTCATCCCGACGACGCCGCAGAACGCGGCCGGCAGGCGGATCGAGCCGCCGGTGTCGGTCCCGAGCGTCCCGTGCGCGGTCCGCGCCGCGACCGCGGCGGCGCTCCCGCCCGAGGAGCCACCGGGCGTGCGCGCGAGGTCCCACGGGTTCCGGCACGGCTTGAACCCGACGTTCTCGTTGGACGAGCCCATCGCGAACTCGTCCAGGTTGAGCTTGCCGAGCGGGACCGCGCCGGCGGCCGTCAGGCGCTCCACCGCGGTCGAGCCATACGGCGGCTTCCAGCCCTCGAGGATGCGCGAGCCGGCGGTGGTCGCGACGCCCTTCGTGAGGAAGAGATCCTTCACCGCGAGCGGAACACCGTCGAGCGGCGAGCGGCGCTCGCCCCGCGCCGCCCGGGCGTCGGCCTCCTTCGCCGCGGCGCGCGCCTCCTCCGCCGTCACCGCGAGGTAGGCCCCGACCTTCCCGTCCACCGCCGCGATCCGCGCCAGGGCGGCCTCGGTCAGCTCCACGGACGACAGCTCCCGCGCGGCGAGCTTCTCGCCGGCCTCGCGGATCCCCAGCCCCGTCGGATCGGCGGCGCTCACTCGATGATCCTCGGCACCTGGAAGTGCGTCCCGGCGCGCGCCGGCGCCTCGGCGACGGCCACGTCGGCGCCCAGCCCCGGCCGCGCCTCGTCCGGCCGCACGGGCGCCGCG
>JAEYOU010000227.1:0-2500 GCA_023411405.1 Pseudomonadota bacterium
TCGCGGGCGCGCTCGTCGTACGCAAGCCGGGCACGGCGGTCGTACCGCGCGCGGAGCTGGCGGCGGAGCTGGAGCGGCCGTGAGCCCGGCGCCCCCTCGCGTGCTGGCGGTGTCCGAGCTGCCCGCCGTCCGCGCGGCCGCCACCGCCGCGGGGAAGACCGTCGCCCTCGCGAACGGCGTCTTCGACCTCTTCCACGTGGGCCACCTGCGGTACCTGCAAGGCGCCCGCGCCGAGGCCGACCTCCTCGTCGTCGCGGTCAACAGCGATCGCTCCACCCGCGAGAACAAGGGACCCGGCCGCCCGGTGGTGCCGGAGGCGGAGCGGGCCGAGATCGTCGCGGGGCTCGCGTGCGTGGACCACGTGGTCGTCTTCGACACGAAGGACGTGGTCCCGGTGATCCGCGCCCTGCGCCCCGACGTGCACGTGAAGGGGACCGACTACACGCCCGAGACCATCCCCGAGGCCGCCGAGGTGCGGGCCTACGGGGGCAGGGTGGCGGTCGCGGGCGACCCGAAGGGGCACTCGACGACCGAGCTCATCGGGAAGCTGGAGCGGCTCGAGAAATGAGGCTACAGGCTACCGGCCGGACCGAACCGTCCTGGAGGAGCGCATGGCCGTCTCCAACGAGCTGAAGGAGATCCTCGCTTGCCCGCGATGCAAGGGTGAGCTCGAGTTCCGCGACGAGGCCGCGGAGATCCGGTGCCTGCGCTGCCGGCTCGTGTTCCGCGTCGAGGGGGACATCCCGGTGATGCTGCTCGACGAGGCGAGGCCGCTCGAGGGGTGAGCCGCCTTGACGCTCCGGAGGTCGGACGATACGGTCGGACGAGAGGGCGCGTGATGGCCAACGGCCGGGTGACGAGATGATCCGGAGTATGACGGGCTTCGGCGCCGGCCGCGGCTCGGTCAACGGCGAAGAGGTCGACGTCGAGATCCGGTCGGTCAACCACAAGTACTGCGAGGTCAAGGCCCGGCTGCCGCGCGAGCTCTCCGCGCTGGAGCACGAGGTCGTGCGCACGGTCAAGGACCGGCTGGCGCGCGGGGGCGTGGACGTGGCGGTGCGCCGGAGCTCCGCGGCGAGCCTCGTGGCGCCGCGCGTGGACGTGAACCTGGCCGAGTCCTACGCGCGCGCGTTCGCCGAGGTGCAGGCGCGGCTCGGCCTGCCGGGCAGCGTGACCCTCGCCGACGTGATCTCGGCCGAGGGCGTCGTGCGCCTGGACGAGCGGGCGGTGGACCTGGAGCTCGTGGGGGAGGCGCTGCGCCGAGGGCTCGCGGCGGCGCTGGCGCAGCTCGTCGCGATGCGCGCGCGCGAGGGCGAGGCCCTCGGGCGGGACCTGCTCTCGCGGCTGGACGAGCTCGAGCGGATCGTCGGGCGCGTGTTCGTGCTCGCCCCGCAGGCGGTGGAGCAGTACCGGACGCGGCTCTCCGAGCGGATCGCCGACCTCACCCGCGGCCTGCCGGTCGAACCGGCGCGGCTCGCGCAGGAGGTGGCGGTGTTCGCGGATCGCACGGACGTCGCCGAGGAGATCACCCGGCTGCGGAGCCACGTCGGCCAGGTCCGGGCGTTGCTCTCCTCCACGGAGCCCGCCGGGCGGAAGCTCGACTTCCTCGTGCAGGAGATGCACCGGGAGGCGAACACCATCGGCTCGAAGTCGCAGCACGGCGAGATCGCCTCGCTCGTCGTCGCGCTCAAGGCGGAGATCGAGCGCATGCGGGAGCAGGTCCAGAATGTCGAGTGAGCGGCCCGGCGCGGGCCCGGGCTTGCTGCTCGTGCTCTCCGCGCCCTCCGGCGCGGGGAAGACGACGCTGGCGCACCGCTTCCGCGCCGCCCATCCCGACGCGATCTTCTCCGTCTCGGCGACGACGCGGGCGCCGCGCGGCGCCGAGCGCGACGGCGCCGACTATCACTTCGTCTCGCCGGAGCGGTTCTCGGCGCTCGTCGCGGCGGATGCGTTCGCGGAGTGGGCGGAGGTCCACGGGCACCGCTACGGGACGCTGAAGCAGACGGTGGACGCCGCGCTCGCGGCCGGGCGGATCGCGCTCTTCGACATCGACGTGCAGGGGGGCGCGCAGATCCGGGCGCACTGGCCGGACGCGGCCGTGACGGTCTTCGTGCTGCCGCCGAGCCCGGAGGAGCTCGAGCGGCGGCTCCGGGCTCGTTCCACGGACAGCGAGGCGACCATCGTGCGGAGGCTCGCGGCGGCCCGCGCCGAGGTGGAGCGCGGGCTCGGGAGCTACAGGTACGTCGTGGTGAACGACGCGCTCGAGGAGGCCGAGCGCTGCCTCTCCGCCATCGCGGCGCACGAGCGGGCCCGCCGAGGCGGTGCGCCCGCCCCCGAAGCGGCTGTGATCGCGCTGCGGTGCAGGTGCGAGAACGCGCTGCTGGACGCGTGGCGCCGCTAGGCGAACGCGCGGGCGCTCGCCTTCTTTCGATCTCCCGTTCTTTCGCGCTTGACCGCCCCCGAGGGTGGAGGTAGAAGCAGCGCCCTCTGGCGGCGGGAT
>JAEYOU010000246.1 GCA_023411405.1 Pseudomonadota bacterium
ACCAGTTCGCGCCGGTGATGTGGACGGTGTTCCCCTGGGCGTCGACGATCCGCGAGCCGGAGGTGGACCAGTAGTCGGTCTGGGCGTGGGCCTGGACGGCGAGCAGGAGCCCGGCGGCCAGGAGCAGGCCTCTTGCTGCGTTCGTTGCGGGGCGCTTCATCTGGAGCTTCATGACCACTCCTCGTGGTGGTGAGATCCTCGATACACGGGACGGCGCCTGCACTGCGTTCTCGAACAGCGACCGCGGCGGTCGGGCTGTGACGCCCGCCGCGCCGGGACGAACCCTGCGCGAACGTTCCGCGGTGTGTGTCGGCTGGTCTGCCCCATTCGCGCCGCGTTGACAATGGGGCTGCGCGATGCCGCCAGGAGCACACGCCAACCTCGCGGCACACCGCGCGAATTCGGCTCCCGCTGGCCGCACATCGACCGATGCGCGCACGTTGACGCGTCGCGTCAAGTAACGTTTTAACGACTCCTACGGGGGAGGAGGGGCAGCAGCCCCTCCCCCCGTGCGACGATCACGGCGCGGAGACGGTCCACCGCTGGTTGGTGCCGCCATGGCACGTCCAGAGGATGATCTTCGAGCCGTTCGTCGTCCCCGCCGCGTTGACGTCCATGCACAGGCCGGACTGCACGCTGCTGATGGAGCCGTCGGCGTTCACGTTCCAGCGCTGACTCGCCTGGCCCGTGCAGTCCCCGATCACCGCCGCGGTGCCGGCCGAGGTGGCCCCCCCGGACGCCTGGAGGCACTTGCTCCCGTACACGACCAGGGACTGGCCGGAGCCGTACGTCCACGCCTGGTTGGTCCCGCCGTTGCAGTCCCAGAGCTGGGCCTGCGTGCCGTTCGCGGTGGAGTTGCCGTTGATGTCCAGGCACCGCTGCGACTGCACCCCGACGATCCGCGCGTTGGTGAAGGTCACGCCACTCTGCGTGAACGTGGCGGTCACGCTCCGCGCCGCCGTCATCGAGACCGCGCAGGCCCCGGTGCCGGTGCAGGCGCCGCTCCAGCCGGCGAAGGTCGAGCCGCTCGCCGCGGTGGCCGTGAGCGTGACGGTCGTGCCGCCGAGGACGTCCGCGCTGCAGGTGCCGCCGCAGGCGATCGGTCCGCCGCTCACGGTCCCGGTCCCGGTGCCCGCCTTCGCCACGCTCAGGGGGTACGAGGGCTCGCCGCTCGACGCGACGGTGATGCCGCTGATCTTCGCGTTGTCGGGGCCGCCGCCCCGGGTGAAGGCGATCACCACCTGGCCGGTCGAGCTCGCGGTGGTGGGGAACGTCCGGGCGACGGCCCGGTTCGCCCCGCCGGCCGCGGCGAAGATGTCGAAGGCGGTCAGCACCCGCGCGCCGTTGACGGCGACGTCGAACGTCCGCTGCCCCGCCGCCGTCCAGAAGCTCTCCGCGAAGTACAGCGTCACGGACTGCGCGCTGCCCGGCGCGCGGTTCGGGATGGTGTAGGTGAACTCGCCGTACCGCTCCGTCTGGAAGACGGCCTGGGGCGGCGCCGCGCCGGAGATCGCCGACGTGTCGATCGCGGCCGTGGTGCTGTACGTGCTCCCGCCCGAGAAGAGGGCGTCGGCCGCGAAGCCGCCGGCCGCCGTCCCGCCCGCGTTCACCGAGACGGCGCCGTCCGCCGGCGGCGACACCGTCACCACCACCTCCGCGCCGGAGTAGGCGATCGTCCGATCCGCGGGGCCGACCTCGACCCCCGCGCCGCGGCCGGCGCCCACGAGCACGACGTTGAACGTCCGCGTGACCGGCATCCCGGGGTAGCTCCCCGACCTGGCGCCGATGGTCAGCTGCTGCGCGGCCTCGTTCCAGGTGAAGGGGATGGTGGCGTACTGGCCGCTCTCGTAGCCGTAGGTGTCGCCCTGGTCCTCGTACAGGGTGAACGCGCCGTCACGCCCGCGGTAGACCCGGATCTCCACGGGATCGACGCTCTGCGCCGCGTACTGGATCATCGGGCCCATCGGCAGGATCGAGCCCGCCTTGACGAAGAGCGGGATCCGGCTCAGGGGCGCGCTCGCCGACACCGTCGCCCCGCCGCTCACCGTCGCCCCGGTCCAGAAGTCGTACCAGGTCCCGGCGGGGAGGTAGACGTTCCTGCTGGTGACGCCGGCGGCCACCACGGGGTTCACCAGGAGCGCGGGACCGAACAGGAACTGATCCTTGAGGTTGAAGACGTTCGCGTCCTGTGGATGGTCGAACACCAGCGGCCGCATCATCGTGTAGCCGTCGTTCGTGACCCGCCACGCGAGCGAGTAGATGTACGGCATCAGGCGGTACCGCAGGTTGTCGATGGCCAGGAGGTTCGCCTTGGTCGCGGCGCTCCACTGGTTGCCGTAGAGCTCTCGCGAGCCGCCGCCGTGGATGCGGAAGATCGGGCTGAAGGCCCCGTACTGGAACCAGCGCGTGAACAGCTCGTTGTTCGCGGGCGTGCTCCAGTCGGTGCTGTGCCCCCAGTACCCGCCGATGTCCGTCGTCCAGTAGGGGATCCCGGCCGCCGCGAGGTTGAGACCCGCGGGCACCTGCCGGGCGTACGTCGGGAAGTCGCAGTTGATGTCGCCGGACCAGACGGTCGTCGCGTAGCGCTGCTGGCCCGCGAACGCGCTCCGGGTGAGGACGTAGACGCGCTTGCCGGCGGGCCCGATCGAGCGCCACCCTTCGTAGAGGGCCTTGCTGTGCTGGAGCGGGTACGCGTTGAGGAAGAGCGCGCCCTTGCCGAGGGCGGTGTCGACCGTCCGCATGTTCAGCGCGTCGGGGTAGGCCTGCGGCTCCGTGTTGTCCGCCCAGATCCCGTCCCAGCCGAAAGCCCCGAGCAGGCGGTCGTGGATCTGCCGGTACACGAGCGTCCGGGCGCTGGCGTCGAAGGTGTCGTAGAAGTGGTGGCTGCCGCCGCTCGGGTACAGCGCGCCGATGGCGTTGAGCGCGTTGTAGTTGTCCTGGTCCCCTGCCTTGCGCGGGCTCGCGACGTACTGGTACTCCGGCCAGATCGAGATCATCGCGTGGACGTTGGCCGCGTGCAGGCCGTCGACCAGCGCCCTCGGGTTGGGGTACCGGGCCTCGTCCATGAAGTGGGAGCCCCAGGAGTAGGGCGTCCAGTAGTCCCAGTCCTGGACGATGACGTCGAGGGGGATCCGGGCGTTCCGGTAGCCGTCCTTCACCGCCAGCAGCTCTGCCTGGCTCGTGTACTTGTCCTTGGACTGGAAGAGGCCGTACGCCCACTTCGGGAAGAGCGGCGCTGCGCCCGTGGCGACGCGGTAGTTGGCGACGACCTGGTCGAGCGCGGGGCCGTAGAAGAAGTAGTAGTCCACCATCTCGCCGGCCTCGGACACGTACCGGTACCGGGTGTTCGCCGCGTCGTTCCCGTAGAAGTTCGAAGTGGAGTAGTTGTCCCAGAAGATCCCGTAGCCCCGGTTCGAGACCAGCAGCGGCACGTTGATCTCCGTGTTGACGTTCAGCAGGCGCCGGGTCGTCCCCTTCCGGTTCATCACGTTGTCCTGGTGCTGCCCCAGGCCGAAGAGCGCCTCGTTCGTCGGGGAGGCGAAGAGGGTCTCGATCCGGTTCGTGCCGACGCCCTCCACCGTCACCGGCGTCACGATCTTGCTCCGCGTGGCGTCCTCGGCCAGCACGACGGCGTCGGCGAGGTCGGTGTAGGTGATGGAGCCGGTGCTCGTATTGATCTTGGCCTTCATCCGGTCGGTCGTGATGGTCACCGTCGGCGCGGCGTAGGTGACGCAGAAGCTCGGCGCCGGCCAGGCCTTGTTCACGGACAGCGACGTCTTGGCGGGGAACGACGCGCCGGGGGTGTAGGT
>JAEYOU010000274.1 GCA_023411405.1 Pseudomonadota bacterium
GCCGCGGAGCGCGCCCGCGCCGGAGGCGCCGAGGGTGACGCCGCGCGCGGCGGCGAGCGGGGCGCAGAGGTCGGCGACCTCCGCGGCGACGGCCGGGAGCTCCATCTCCTCCCGCACCGGCTTCCGCACCCGCGCGTACTCGAGGAACTCGCTCACCACCTTCTCGAGCGCGGAGAGCTCGCTCCGGAGCCGCTCCACGTGCAGCGCCTCCGGCCGCCCGGCGAGCTCCTCGGCGAGGACGCCGGCGAAGAGGTCGAGCGCGCCGAGGGGGTTGCGCACCTCGTGGGCGATCCCCGCGAGGAGGAGCTCGCGCTCCTCGTCGCGCGCGTGGAGCGCGCGGCGCATCTCCTCGAGCGTGTCGCGGAGCGTGCCGATCTCGTCGCGGGAGCGGCGCTCGCGCACGGGGGTGCCGAGATCGCCGCGGCCGATCCGGCGCGCCTCGGCCGTGAGCCGGAGGAGCGGACGCGTGACCGAGAGCGACGCCGCCGCCGCGACCGCCGCGGCCAGCACCGCGCCCCCCAGCGCGATGAGGACGAACAGCCGCCGGAAGCGGCGGTACGACTCGAACGCGGGCGCCGCCCCGTCGGCGCCCACCACCGCGACGACCGCGCCCTCGAAGTCGCGCATCGGCGCGTACCCCGTCTTGAACAGGAGCCCGTCGCGCTCGAAGAGGACCTGGCTCGCCACCGCGTGCCCGCCCGCCGCCTGCGAGATCTCGAACCGATCGCGCTCGAGCGCCGGGATCGGCTCGCCGATCTCGATGCGGCCCGCGGAGTCCGCGAGGGCGGTCCGGTCCGGCCGCACGACGAAGATGCGCGTGTCCGTCGCCTGCGCCAGCGCCTCGAGCCGCCCGCGGAGGTACGCGTAGACGCGGCTCGTCTCGTCGCCCGGCCGGAGCCGCACGAACCGCTCCGCCGGGAGCGACGCCGCCGCCCCGCGCGCCGCAGCCACGAGGCGGGTCTCGAGCTCGGTCTCAAGCGCGTGCCGGATGAGCCGGTCCGCGAAGAACGCCATCGCCGCGAGGGCGACCAGCGCCGGCAGAGCGGCGACCAGGGCGAAGCGGCGGCGCACGCCTCATGCTACGCGCTGGTGGGTCGCGGTGGCGAGCGTTTGCCCGCCGGTCACCGGACCTCGACGTTCGTGCGCGGCAGCGAGTACGTGACCCTGGCGGTGCGCACGACGAGGCGGTCGGCCGGGCCGGGCAGCTCCTTCCCGAGGAGGTCGAGCACGATCCGGGGCGTGACATACTCGGACTTGAACGTCACGTCCCGCAGCGGCTCGGCCTTGCCGTGCAGGTCGTCCAGGTAGGCCGCTGCGAGCGCCGCGTACCCGGCCCGGAGCTCCTGCTCGAGCTGCTGGAGCTGCTCGGGCGCGAGCCCCTGCGCGACCTGCTCCTTCGGGGCAGCGAAGGCCGTCTGGAACACGTAAGTCCGTCCCCAGCTCGTCCCGACGGGCGTGAAGTCGACCCACAGCGTGCAACCGAACCGGAGCAGCTCGCCCTTGGTCTTCACGACGAGCACCTCGGGGATGAGCCGGACCGCGGGCGCGCCGCCCGCAGCGGGCGCGAGGTCCGGCGTGGCCTGGACGACATCTTGGAACAGCGCGATCGGCTGGACCGGGAGCTTTCCGTGGAGCAGGGCCACGTCGGCGGTCGTGGCGTTCTTGATGGCCTTGATGTTCGCGGCCACGCCGAGCGGGCCGAAGAGGACGCCGACGGCCGCGCCACCGCCCCCGAAGTTGTTGTTGTACACGACCAGCTTCGCGTCATCGAGCGGCTGGAGCATGTGGTTGAACCGCTTCTCGTCGGGGACCGGCGGGGGGAGGACGGCATAGGCCGGCGCGGTGTCGAGCTTCGGGACGGGCCTCGAAACCTGGGGAGCGACGCAGCCCGAGGCGAGGAGCACGAGGAGGAGCGCGGGGGCGCTCAGGCGATGGGAGGTGGAACGAGTCATGGTCGGCCGGAGCGAGGTGCCGGGGGAGTGAGGGAGCGGCGCCCGCCGTACCGAGAGGCTTTCACGAAGCGCGTACCGGGACAAGGAACGGATGGCCCTGATGCACCCTCGCTCACCCTCACGCACCAGGCACGTATGCGCGCCAGCCCGGACGCGCACGTCGCCGGTTCACCGCCGTACCTGGACTCCCCCGGGCGCGGGCTCGGGCTCGGGCTCGATCACCGACAGGAGGAAGTCCCGCACCGCCGGATAGACCACCTCCGGCGCGCGCCGGCCGAGGAGCAGGTCGGTGTGCCCGTAGTCGCGCTCGAAGACGACGTACCGCTTCGGCCCGCCCCAGCGCCGGTACGCCGCCTGGACCACCGCCGGCGGCGCCATGCCGTCGCGCTCCGCGGCCGCGAACAGCGCCGGCTGGCGGCAGGTCTCGAGGAGCGCGCGATAGTCGACCTTCCCGTCCATCGACCGGAACGAGTCCTCGCGCACGAACGCCTCGAACTGCGCGAGGACGCCCGGGTTCATGTTCTCGATCGCGTTGGCCATGAGCCGCCGGTACACGCGCGGCTCGACGTTCCGCAGGTTGATCGCGAGCTCCGCCGGGCGCGGGTGCCAGTACCCCGTGAACGGCGCGACCATCCGGGCGATGGGGCGCGTGAACGCCCCGCGGAGCGGGTACTTCCAGCGGACGAGCTGCTTCACCCGCTCCTGCACGTCGAAGTGGGCCGGCGCGGCGAGCGCGACCACCGCCGCGACGCGCGCCGGGTGGAGGCCCGCAGCCGCGAGGCCGAGCAGCCCGCCCTGGCTGTGGCCCACGTAGAGCACCTGCGCCGCCCCCGTCGCCGCCCGGACGGCGTCGAACGCCGCCGGCAGATCCTCGGCGAGGTACGTGTCGAGGTTCCACCGCCGGGGCGCCCCGCGCGCGCGCCGGCGCGAATCGCCATGCCCGCGCAGGTCGAGCGAGAAGCAGTCGAAGCCCGCCGCCGCGAGGTGCGCCGCGAGCGCGTAGGGCGGCACCCCGAACTCGAACGCCTGCCGGTTCATGGCGATGCCGTGGACGAGGAGCACGGGCAGCCGCCGCGCGGGGCCCGCCGGCCGGCACCGGCCGATGGCGAGCTCCCAGCCGTCGCGCGTGCGCGCGCGGAGGAGCTCGTCCTCGCGGGGCGGTGCGTGGAGCCGCCAGGACCAGAACGCGTAGTGGAGACCGGAGAGGATCGACACCGCGGCGCCGGCGGCCAGGAGGAGCGTGAGGGCGGACACGATTCGGTTCTCAGTTCTCAGTTCTCAGTTCACGGTCTTCAGTTCTCGGGGCCGCTCTTGAACGCGAACCGTGAGCCGTGAACTGTAAACCGTGAACCGTCTGGCCCGGCCGTTGCACCAACCCTGCGGCGAGGAGCGACAGCGAAGCCGCGAAGCGCGGAGGCAGGCGAGGCGCGGCGAAAAGAGCCTGGGAGCGTCGTCGAGGACTGATTGAAACATGGGCAGCACGAGCACAAGATTCGAGCAGCAGATCGCGGAGCCGTCCGCTCGGCCTCTCGACTGCCCCGAGAGGGCTGAACCATCCACTCATCGCAGGGGTGCAACGTGAAGAAGGTCGAGGCGATCATCAAGCCGTTCAAGCTGGACGAGGTGAAGCAGGCGCTCACCGAGGTGGGGGTGGCGGGGCTCACGGCGACCGAGGTGAAGGGGTTCGGACGGCAGAAGGGACACACCGAGCTCTACCGCGGGGCCGAGTACGTCGTGGACTTCCTCCCCAAGGTGAAGATCGAGGTCGTCGTCGCCGACGCCATGGTGGGCCGCGTGGTCGAGGTGATCGAGCGCGCGGCCAAGACCGGCCGGATCGGCGACGGCAAGATCTTCGTCGTCCCGGTGGACGAGGTGATCCGCATCCGCACCGGCGAGCGCGGCGAGGAAGCGCTCTAGGGAAGCGAGCCACGCGTGTCCCGGTCCGGCAAGGCAGCCCCGCTGCCGGCGGCCATCGCGCGCGCGACGGTGGATTCGCTCGCCGACGCGGTGCTGGTCGTCGGGGCCGACGGGGGGGTGGTGCACCTCAACCCCGCGGCCGAGGAGCTCTTCGAACGCTCGCGCGAGCGGGCCGTCGAGCTGCCCGTCCGCGCGCTCCCCGGCGGCACTCCGCTCGCCGCCGTGGCCGATCGCGCCCGCGCCACCCAGGAGAGCCAGTCGATCGATCTCCCGGGCCCGGGCGACGGCGCGGCGCTCGCGGTCGAGGCGACGCCGCTCCTCGACGGCGCGGCCTGCATCGGCGCGGTGCTGGTGGTCCGCCGGCCGCGCTCCACCGAGCAGGCGCTCGACTTCGAGGCCCTCGCCGCCGGCCTGGCCCACGAGATCAAGAACCCGCTCGCCGGCCTCCAGGGCTCGGCCGAGCTCCTCGCGCGCGAGGCGGAGGGTCCGGCGCGCGAGTACGCCCAGGTCATCGCCCGCGAGGCGAAGCGCGTGGATGGGCTCGTCCGCGAGCTCCTCGACCTCGCGCGCCCCGCGGCGCTCCAGACCGCGCCCGTGGACATCCACGAGGTGGTGGGCGACGTGGTGGTGCTCGCGCGCGGGCTGCCCGGCGCAGAGAGGATCGCGTTCGTCGAGCGGTACGACCCCTCGCTGCCGCCCGTGCAGGGCGACGCCGAGAAGCTCACGCAGGTGATCCTGAACCTCGTCCGGAACGCGATCGAGGCCGCGGTGGAGCGGGACAGGCCGAGCATCCAGTTCGAGACCGGGGTCGCCGGCGTCCGGGTGCGCTCGGCCAGCGGCCGCACCCGCCCGCTCGCGCGCGTGGCCGTCCTCGACGACGGCCCGGGCATCCCCGAGACCATGATCCACCGGCTGTTCACGCCCTTCGCGACCTCGAAGCCGCACGGGACCGGCCTCGGCCTCGCCATCTCGCGCCGGATCGTGGAGGCGCACGGAGGGCGCATCGAGGTGAAGAACCGACCGCGGGGCGGGGTCGAGGCTGCGATCTACATCCCGCTCGAAGTCCCGTGAGGGCTGCCCGGTGCGCGCCTGGCGCGCAGTAGGCTGCCCGTGAACCCGGCGTCCTGGCAAAGCTCTTGCTTATGGTGCCCGCGATCCGGGCAGCAAGCCCGCAGGAGATCACGCGTGCGCAAGGTCCTCATCGTCGACGACGAACCCTCGGTCCGCTTCGTACTCGCCCGCACCTGCGAGCGCGCCGGCGTCCCGTTCGACGAGGCCGGCAGCGCCGAGGAGGCGCGCGAGAAGCTCCGCGCCCAGGGCAGCGGCAAGAACGGCATCGGCCTCGTGCTGCTCGACGTGCGGCTGCCGGGCGACGACGGCTTCAAGCTCCTCGGCGAGATCGGCGGCCGCGCCGACTCCCCGTTCGTGGTGGTGATGACCGCCGAGGACACGATGCGCTCCGCCGTCGAGGCGATGAAGCGCGGCGCCGCGGACTACCTCGGCAAGCCGTTCGACCTCTCCCGCGTCGAGCGGCTCGTGCGCGACCTCGCCGCCGCGCCCGCGGAGGCGAGCGAGCCGGCCCCGGAGCCCGAGCCGTCGCCCGAGCGCGACGACCCGGCCGACGGCGGGCGGCGGCGCGAGCCGTCGGTGCTCGACACGCTCATCGGCCGCTCCGGCGCGATGGTCGAGGTCTACAAGGAGATCGGCCGCGTGGCGCGCACGGAGATGACCGTGCTGCTCATGGGCGAGTCGGGCACCGGCAAGGAGCTCGTCGCGCGGGCGATCCACGGCAACTCGGCGCGGAGCCGCGGGCCGTTCATCACCGTCAACATGGCGGCGATCCCGAAGGACCTCATCGAGAGCGAGCTGTACGGCCACGAGAAGGGCTCGTTCACCGGCGCGATCGAGAAGCGGCCCGGCAAGTTCGAGCTCGCGAGCGGCGGGACCCTGTTCCTCGACGAGATCGGCGAGATGCCGATCGAGCTCCAGGCGAAGCTCCTCCGCGTGCTCCAGGAGCGCGAGGTGGACCGCGTCGGCGGCTCGCGGCCCCTGCCGGTGGACGTCCGGATCGTCGCCGCCACGAACGCCGACCTCGCGCGGTCGGTCGAGGACGGGCGGTTCCGGCGGGATCTCTACTACCGGCTCGCCGTCGTCCCCATCCGCCTGCCGCCGCTCCGCGAACGCGAGGGCGACGTCGTCCTCCTCGCCCGCCACTACGTGGCGAAGTACGGCGAGCAGCTCCGCGGCAGGCCCGTGACGCTCGCCCGGGACGCGGAGGGGCTGCTCCTCGCGCACGGGTGGCCGGGGAACGTGCGCGAGCTGCAGAACGTCATCCAGCGCGCGCTCCTCAAGCTCGCGGGGCCGCGCCTCGGCGCGAAGGACCTCGAGGGGCTGCTCCCGACCGGCGCGGGTGCGGAGCGCGGCATCTCCGGGCTCGTGGACGCGCTCCTCGAGGCGCCCGCGCCCGAAGGCGGGCGCTACCAGGCCGCGCTCGCGGCCGTGGAGGGGCCGCTCATCGTCGCGGCGCTCACGCGCACGAAGGGGAACCAGCTCCGCGCCGCGGAGCTCCTCGGGATGAACCGGAACACGCTCCGCGAGCGCATGCGCGTGCTGGGGATGAAGCCGCGCGAGTCGGGGAGGTAGGCGTGCCTCGGCTGCAGGCAGTCCATGCCTCGTTTCCGGGCAGCGCCCCTGCGGCAGCCCGCCCGGGGCGCCCCCATGCGCCGTCCTTCCCGCCGCTTTCCGTCCGCTCGCACCCGTGGCACGCACCGTGCTATCTCGTGCGCCCGCTCGTAACCCGCACCCGCAACCTCGGAGATTGATCGCGATGGCGAACCTCACCCCGAAGCAGGTCATCGATCTGGCCAAGGAGAAGAAGGCCACCTACGTCGACCTGAAGTTCATGGACTTCGTCGGCATCTGGCAGCACTTCTCGATTCCGCTCTACGAGCTGAGCGAGGACGTGTTCGAGGCCGGCCTCGGCTTCGACGGGTCGTCGATCCGCGGCTGGCAGGCGATCCACGCCTCCGACATGCTCGTCATGCCGGATCCGGCGACCGCCGTGATCGATCCGTTCATGGCCGAGCCGACGCTCTCCATCATCTGCAACGTGACCGACCCGATCACGAAGGAGCCGTACTCCCGCGACCCGCGCAACATCGCGATCAAGGCGGAGAAGTACCTGAAGTCGACGGGCATCGGCGACTCCGCCTTCTTCGGCCCGGAGCCCGAGTTCTTCATCTTCGACGAGGTCCGGTACGACTCGGGCGTGAACCACGGCTTCTACAAGGTCGACTCCGTCGAGGGCCAGTGGAACACCGGCCGCGAGGAGCAGGGCGGCAACCTCGGCTACAAGCCCCGCTACAAGGAGGGCTACTTCCCCGTCGCCCCGACGGACAGCCAGCAGGACCTCCGCACCGAGATGTGCCGCGTGCTCGAGTCCGTCGGCATCCACGTCGAGCGGCAGCACCACGAGGTCGCGACGGCCGGCCAGGCGGAGATCGACGTCCGGTTCGAGTCGCTCGTGAAGGCGGGCGACCAGCTCCAGTGGTTCAAGTACGTCATCAAGAACGTCGCCCGCCGGCACGGCAAGACCGTGACGTTCATGCCGAAGCCGCTCTACGGCGACAACGGCTCGGGCATGCACGTGCACCAGTCGATCTGGAAGAACGGCAAGCCGCTCTTCCACGGCGAGGGCTACGCCGGCCTGTCCGATCTCGCGATGTGGTACATCGGCGGCATCCTGAAGCACGGCCCCGCGCTCGCGGCGTTCTGCTGCCCCGGCACCAACAGCTACAAGCGGCTCGTGCCCGGCTTCGAGGCGCCGATCAACCTCGCGTACTCGGCCCGGAACCGCTCCGCGTCGATCCGCATCCCGATGTACTCGCCGAGCCCCAAGGCGAAGCGCATCGAGTTCCGCTCGCCGGATCCGTCCTGCAACGGCTACCTCGCGTTCGCGGCCATGCTGATGGCCGGCCTCGACGGCATCGAGAACAAGATCAACCCCGGCCAGCCGCTCGACAAGGACATCTACGGCATGTCGCCGGAGGAGCTGAAGGACATCCCGAAGATGCCCGGCTCGCTCGAGGGCGCGCTCGAGGCGCTCCGCGCCGATCACAAGTTCCTCATGAAGGGCGACGTCTTCACCGAGGACGTGGTCGAGACCTGGATCCAGTACAAGTACGACAAGGAAGTGAACCCGGTCCGGATGCGGCCGTCGCCGATGGAGTTCGCGCTGTACTTCGATATTTGATGCTCGCTTCGCTCGCACCAAGTGTCGAAGTCACTTCGACGGTGATCGAGACGGGGGGGGCCATGCGGCCCCCCCGAGCCCCCCGGAGACGCACCGACGGCCGCCCGCGAGGGCGGCCGTTCTCGTTTGTGTCGCCCTCCTATCCGCTCACCCTGAGCCTGTCGGAGGGTGAGCGGCCGAGCGCAGCGCCGCGTTGCTGCGCACCGCGTCATGGGCTACACCTCCCCGCTTGCGCGCGCTCCGACAGCGCTTCGCCGCGAGCGTCGGCGGGCTCTCACCGGTGTTCTGGGCGATCTGGTCGGCGACCCTCGTCAACCGGATGGCGAGCTTCGTGGGGCTGTTCCTCGCGCTCTTCCTGCGCGAGCGGCACGGGTACGACGAGGCGCAAGCCGGCTGGGTGGTCGCCCTCTGGGGGCTCGGCTCCGTCCTCTCCTCGCCGCTCGGGGGCGTCCTCACCGACCGCGCCGGCCGGCGCGTCACGATGTTGCTCGGGCTCGTGCTCGGAGGGCTCGCCGTCCTCGCCATCGCCCTCACCCCGCGCGCGGACCTCCTGCCGCTCCTGAGCTTCGCCGGCGGGTTCACGCAGCAGCTCTTCTTCCCGGCGGCGAACGCCGCCGTCGCGGACGTCGTCCCGCCCGAGCACCGCGACCGCGCCTACGGGCTCGAGTACTGGGCCGTGAACCTCGGCCTCGCGTTCGGCTTCCTCGTCGCCGGGCTCGTGCCCACGCGCCACCTCGCCTGGCTGTTCGCCGCCGACGCGGCGACCACGTTCGTCTGCGCCGCGCTCATCGCCCTGCGCGTCCCCGAGACGCGGCCCGGCGGCACGCGCCACGAGCCCGCGCTCGCCGGCCTCGCCCGCGTCGTCGCCGACCGGACGTTCTCGATCTTCCTCGCGCTGCAGATCGTCGCGCTGACGATCTTCACGCAGTTCCAGCTCGCCCTGCCGCTCGACATGCTCGACCACGGCGTCGGCCCGCAGCGGTTCTCGTTCCTGATGGCGTTCAACTGCGTCGGCGTCGTGCTGCTCCAGCCGTGGCTCACGCCGCTCCTCCGCCGCTTCGATCCCTCGCGGCTCCTCGCCGCCAGCGTGACGCTGTTCGGGCTCGGGTACGGGCTCAACGCCCTCGTCTCGACGTTCCCGCTCTACCTCGCCGGCGCCGCGTTCTGGACGGTGGGCGAGGTGGTCGGCTTCCCCGCGGCCGCCTCGCTCGTCGCGAACCTCGCGCCACGCCCCCTCCGCGGGCGGTACCAGGGCCTGTACGCGATGCAATGGGGCGCGGCGATGATGCTCTCGCCGATCGCGGGCGGGCAGCTCATGCATCGGTTCGGCGCGCCCGTCCTCTGGGCCGCCTGCCTCGGGGCCGCGCTGGTCGTGGCGGCCGGGCACCTGCTC
>JAEYOU010000288.1 GCA_023411405.1 Pseudomonadota bacterium
GCGCAAGGCGATCCGCCGCAGGCGCCCGACCGCACGCCCCCACCCGCCGTCGCGGTGGTCCGCGCCCCGTCCTCGCTGTAGATCCAGCGGTGCCATGCCGACCGAGCTCGTCCGTGCCATCGACCCCGACCTCGCCCGCTACGTCAACCTGAAGCTCACGGCGCTCGCCGCGCCCCCGAGCCGGGCCACCGCCGATCCCGCGTTCATGGAGATCGTCGAGCCGCTCCTCCGCAACCACGTGCAGAAGGACCGGCTGCTCGGGTGGCCGCTCTGCCCGGTCGATCTCCGGCTCCAGTCGTTCCTCGATCAGTACCTCACCGCCGCGGCGCCGGACGGGGCGGCCCGGCTCCCGACGAAGACGTTCGTCCTCGATCGGCCCGGTCTGGCGCGTCTGCTCTCGCTCCCGGCGACGTCCGACCGGTTCACCTCGCCGTACCTCACGTCGTACCGGACCCAGCAGGGCGTGCTCCACAACCCGAAGGCCGACCGGCGCACCACGCAGGGCGTCTTCCACGTGGCCGAAGGCGGGCTGCCGGTCCCGGAGGACAAGCAGGCGGTCCCGCTCCGGACCTTCGCCGCCCTGCTCGCCGCCGCCGTCGAGGCGCCGCCCGACGCGCTCACCCTCCCCTTCACCGCGGACCAGCCCGACGTGGCGCGGCTCTGGGTCTCGCTCCTCTTGCGCCCGCTGGTCTGCCCCGCGACCGACCGCGACCCGGCGAAGCGCATGGAGATCCGCTTCTTCGCGCCCGGCAGCCTCGTCTCGAACCTCGACTTCGTCGAGGGCATCTTCGGGAACGGCGGGGACCCGTACCTCCCGGAGAACGACGCCGCGCTCGACCCGCTCGGCTGGACCGGCCACACCGGCTGCGTGATCCTCGCGCCGCACCTCGTCGGCCTGCGCGCGAAGGACCTCGGCCTCCCGCACGCCGACGAGGCGACCCCGCGCCAGCGGCGGGACGGGATGTGCTGGCGAGAGCCCGCGGACCCCTACAACGGCGGGCGGCCCTTCAAGATCACCGCGCGGGACGCCGCGGGTCGGATGGTCACGATCATCGCCGACAACTACTACGGCTACTGCAAGAAGGAGGTGAAGACCCAGATCAGCTTCGCCGCCAACCTCTTCGGCCTCGCCGAGGAGGAGCACGCGGGCGGCGCGCTCGCCTTCCCGAGCTACGTCCTCGGCGAGGACTACCGGGCCTTCGGCAGCTTCCGCATGTCCGAGGCGGTCTTCGAGGACGCGGTGAAGCTCCTCGGCGATCGCGCCGAGGTGCGCCCCGAGCGCTACGCGGTCGACCGCACGCAGCCCGGCGTCTACTACGTCCCCGAGAACGCCGAGTTCCACGTGCGCCAGGGCGTCGTCGCCTGGGAGCACCAGGGCTGGCACCAGCTCCACCTGCGCAAGGGCGACGTCTACGTCCTCCCCTCCGGCTACAGCGTCCGGCTGGTGAAGCAGGACGGGGGCGGCGCGTGGCGGCTCGTGGGCACGCGCCCCGACGGCGTCCTCTGCCACAAGCCCTGCACCGTCTCCGGCGGCGGCAAGTCGGAGATCTCGAAGTCGCTCGCGCCGATGATCCAGCGGGCGCCGATCTTCGTGAAGGAGCACCAGCGCGACATGGCCGCCGTGGCGGAGATCGTGAAGCGCGACTTCTCGAGCGTCCACCGCGACCGCCCGCCGGACGCGCGCTCGCGCCGGCCGCTCCTGTCGCCGGAGCGCTCCCTCGGCTCGGTGATCAAGCTCCTCACCCCCTCGCCCGACTACACCGACGCGCACAACGAGTGGGTGCGGGCCCTGCCGCAGACCATCCGGCAGCTCGTCTTCACGCTCAAGCGCTACTACCGCCCGGAGTGGGGCGATCGGTGGCAGGAGCACTTCACGGTCGACAAGATCAACGGCTGGGCGGGCCACGAGCTCAAGTTCGCCGGGCAGCGCCTCGTCGCGAACTACCTGCGGGTGGGGTTCGAGCCGGGCGGCTCGGCCTGGCGGATGTACAAGCTCCGCCCCGACTTCCACCCCGCGCAGAAGGTCCAGGTCGAGGACGACATCACGGTCTCCGTCGTGCTGCCCCACGCGCGCGTGGCCGCGCCGGGCGACGGCGCGCCCGCCGCGGACGCGCCGGGCTCGAGCGTCAAGCTCGTGCAGAACTGCGAGGCGCTCCTCTTCCAGCGCCCCGACGACGCCATCCACCGTGGCTTCGACCGCCACGCGGAGGCGGACATCGCCAGCGAGGGGACCTTCCTCTCGAACTTCGAGCCCCTCGACCACGCGGCGGCGCAGGCCCTCGTGGATCACGTCGCCGAGTTCGACCTCTACTCCGAGCCGATGAAGGAGCTCCTCGAGGGGTTCCTGGCGGCGCCGCGCGCCGACTGGGTGGTCTCCTCTGCCCACCCGCGCCTCGTGGACGGGAAGCCCTCGAAGAACCCGCGCTACCTCCAGCGGCGGCCCGATCTCGTCCACGCCCGCGACACCTACCTCGCCGGCGTCGCCGCGCGCCTGTACCGGCGGATCCCCATCGACCGCCCCGCGCTCACCCCCGTGGGCGCGGTGCTCGCCGGCCGCCGCACCAACCCGCCCCAGCCGGACATCGGCGCGCCCCCGCTGGCGGTGTTCAACCCCATCCACTACCAGGAGCTCCCCGAGCTCTTCATGGACTGGATCTGCAGCCTCACCGGCAAGTCGCCCTCGACCACGGGCTTCGGGAGCGAGGGCGCGCTCACCAAGGCGCCGTTCAACGCGGTCTGGCCGGTGGTGGACCTCGACAACGCCCTCCTCTCCGCCATCCTCACCGGCGCTGCGGGGTTCACGACGGCCGCCGGCTGGGTCGGCCCGCGGTACCGCGTGGAGCACGACGTCAGCATGCTCGTGCCGGAGATCTGGTGCCGGATGAAGCCCGCCGAGCGCGACCCCGCCTGGCTCATCGAGCACGGGTACCTCGAGAAGATCGAGGACTTCGACTACGAAGGCCGCAAGGTGCTGGCGAGCCGGCTCGGCTACCGGATCACCGCGCGGTTCGGCGATCACTTCCTCGGCCGGCTCTTCGAGACGCCGAGCACGGTCTTCACGGAGGAGATGCTCCGGCCCGAGCTGCAGGGATGGGACGTGTACGCGGCCGGGATCGACGCGATCGTCGAGGCGCAGACGCGGGTCGCGCGTGGCTACTTCGAGGACGGGAGCGTCGACGCGGCCTGCCCGCCGCTCCGGGCCCTGCTCCACGTGATGGCTCACGGACAGTACGAGGGGATGACCCTGGCCGACCCGAAGCTCCGGGCGCTCTTCGACCGGGAGGCGACCCTCCGGAGCGACTGGTACCGCGAGCGCCTGCGGGTGAAGCAGCGGCGTGACGTGGCGCTCTGGCAGGGACACGTGCGCGCGCTCGAGTCGCACCGGCCCGAGGCGGGCGAGCTGCCCGACCTCGCGCGCCGGCGCGCCGCTGCGCAGGAGGGGCTCGCGCGGGTGAGCGCGCCCTCGTACCTGGAGGAGCTCACGGGGACGATCGGCGCCGACCCGTTCCTCCTCCAGCTGCCGTCGCACCCGTGACCGTGCTCTGTCACATCCCGTGCCAGACCGCCTCGATGTTGTAGCCGTCGGGATCGAGGACGTACGCGGCGTAGTACTGCGCGTGATAGTGCGAGCGGATCCCCGGGGCCCCGTTGTCGTGGCCGCCCGAGCCGAGCGCTGCGCTGTAGAAGGCGTCGACCCCGGCGCGATCGGGAGCGCTGAACGCGATGTGGATCCGCGGCGTGTACGGTTCACCGAGCGTTATCCAGAAGTCGCCGCCGGGATCGACGCTCCGCCCCTTCCCGGACGGGACCCCGAACCCGACCGCGCCCGGGATGGTCCGGCGGATCATGTAGCCGAGCGGCGAGAGGGCCCGTTCGTAGAAGCGCGTGGCGCGTTCGAGGTCCGGGCTGCGGATTCCGGTGTGGTCGATCACCCGGCCAGGGTAGCGCAGGTCAGCGGGGCCGCGGCGCAGGAACCTCCGCCATCCCCTCGAACTGCGCGGTGAGCACCCGCACCCGCTCGAGGTAACCGCCCAGATCGTGATCGCCACAGCGTTCGCGCGGGCGCGGGCGATACCCGTTGGCCGCGAAGGAGGCGGCCCGTCCCCGGCCGCACAGGTGGATCACCGCCGCGAGCGCGTCGCGCCGGGCCGCGGGCGCCGCCGCGGCCGGCTGCCCCCGGAGCGCCTCGGTCACCTGCACGTGCAGGAGCGCGGACGTCATCTCGATGGCGTGGCCGGGCACCGTCCGGAAGTAGAACCCGTTGAGCCAGCAGGAGTCGAGGAGCGGCCCGTCGTCGCGCACCACCCGATGATCGTGGATGCAGTAGCGCCTCGCCTGCTCGTACGTGCCGTCGGTGATCTGGAGCAGGCCCACCGCGCTCGAGGCGGGCGCGTAGACGCGGAAGGGGTCGAGCGTCCACCGCCAGCGCCAGTACGTCCGTGCGTACGGGTCGCCGGCGCTCTCGACCTGGATGAGCGCGGCGAGGAGCTCCGGCCGGATGACGTCCGTCCCGTGCTCCCGCACGTCCGCCGCGTAGCGCGCCCAGGTCTGCTCCGCCGTCAGCGGCGCGGGCGCGAACACGAGGCCCAGGAGCTCCGTCGGCTTGCGGACCACCTGGACGGCGTAGTTCGCTGCCACGAGCAGGACCACTGCGATG
>JAEYOU010000302.1 GCA_023411405.1 Pseudomonadota bacterium
GGACCGCGGCGAGCGCGGCGAGGCGGGTCGAGCGCTTCACCGGGCACCTCCGGTCGGCGCGGCCGCGGTGGGGCCGCCGGTCCCGGCGGGCACGACCTGCACGACCACGCGGGCGTCCTTCCGGAGCCACGTCCGCGCGGCCGCGGAGACGTCGGCGGGGGTGAGCGTCCGGTACCGCTCGAGGTCGCGCTCCAGATAGCCGGGGTCGCCGGTCCGCACGTAGTAGCGGGCCAGCGTCGCCGCCCGCCCGCCGAACCCGCCCACCGGCTCCAGGCCGAAGATGGCGGACGACTCGATCTTGTTCCGCGCCCGCTCGAACTCCTCCTTCGTCGGCGGCGCCGCCGCGAGGCGGGCCAGCTCCTCGTCGATGGCCTTCTCGAGCCGCTCGAGCGTCACGCCCGGCTTGGGCGTCGCCTGGACGAGGAAGGCGCTCGCGTAGACCATGCTCCACTGGCCGGTGTCGATGTCCTGCGCGATCCGCTCGCGCATCTCGAGCCGCTCCACGAGCCGCGCGCTCTTCCCGTCGGAGAGGATCTGCGAGAGCACGTCCAGCGCCGCGTCCCCCTCGGCGAACACCTTGGGTGTCTGCCAGGCCAGGTAGAGCCGCGGGAGCTGGACGCGATCCTCCATCGTGATCCGCTTCTCCGCGGTGAGCGGGACCGGGACGGGGACGCTCCGGACCGGGCGGGCCCGGCTCGGGATCGGGCCGAACCAGCGCTGCGCGAGCGCCTTCGCCTCGGCGGCGTCGAAGTCGCCCGCGATCGAGAGGACCGCGTTCTCCGGCCCGTACCACCGCAGGAAGAACTCGCGCACGTCCTCGAGCGTCGCGCGCTCCAGATCCTCGTGCGAGCCGATGGGGAGCCAGTGGTACGGGAACTCCGGGTTCCAGAGGTTCGTCATCACCCGGTCGATCGCGAGGCCGTACGGGCGCATCTCGTAGTTCTGGCGCCGCTCGTTCCGGACGACGTCGCGCTGGTTGTCGAGCTTCGCCTGGTCGATGACGGGGAGGAGCCAGCCCATCCGCTCGGACTCGACGTACAGGAGCTGGCTGAGCGCGTTCGAGGGGCCGACCTCCCAGTACACGGTCGCGTCCTGCGAGGTGCCGCCGTTGTTGTCCGCGCCGGCCGCGGTCAGCAGCCGGTCCGCCATGCCCTTGGGCAGGTGGGCGGTGCCCTGGAACATGAGGTGCTCGAAGAGGTGCGCGAACCCGGTGCGCTGGGGCTTCTCGTCCTTGGAGCCGACGTCATACTCGACGTGAACGGCGACGAGCGGGACGGTCCGGTCCTGGTGGAGGATGACGGTGAGCCCGTTCTCGAGGCGATAGAGCTCGTAGTCGAGCTTCGGCGTCTCGCGCCCGGCGGCGGAGGCCGGCACGGGCGGGGCGATCGCGAGCAGCGGGGCGAGGAGCGCGAGGGTTCGAAGGGACATGGCCGGCTGCGTTATAAGGGTGCGGACCGCCGCCGTCACGCGACGAGTGACGTCAGCCCGCCGACAGCGGGGCAACGCGTGCGCCGTTTCCGGACGTGCGGCCCTTTCCGGGCTGCCGGCGCGGGTCCCACCGCAGGTGGAACCCCCCATGGCGCGGCCCGGAGGCAGGCGACCGTTGCGCCCCACGCTCATCGGGGTATCCTCGGACCTGCACCTTCGCTCGGGGAGCCGATGCGCATCCTGGTCGCCGAGGACGACACAGCGGTCGCGAAGCTCTACGCCGCGTACGCGCAGAGCCGCGGCCACTCCGTGCTCTTCGCGCGCGACGGCGCCGAGACGCTGATCGTCGCCGCGTCGGAGCTCCCGGACCTCATCCTGCTCGACGTCTCGATGCCCAAGCTCGACGGCCGCGACGCGCTCCAGCAGCTCAAGGCGACCCCGAAGACGGCCGGCATCCCGGTGCTCGTCATCTCCGCCTTCGGAGGCGACCAGTCGCTGCGCGACCTGCTCCTCGAGCTGGGCGCGTTCGACGTGATGGAGAAGCCGGTCGACCTGCAGATCGCCTTCAACAAGGCGGAGCGGGTCGTCGAGGAGCGGCAGCCCGCGTAGACGGCGGCTCGGCTGCTGGATCACTCGTGTACGTCCGTCGAGTACGATCACCAGGCGGTTCGAACGCACGCGCAGCCGAGCCGCCCACAAGCAACGCCCAAAGGCGGTCGGCCGGGCCCGGCGGAGCGAGCCGACCATGGCGCAGGCGCCCGAGCGTGATCGATCGAGGAACGCGCGCGGCCCGGGGACGAGCGCGCGCGCCGCCGACTGTCCGAAGCCGGCCACCCGCGAGCGCAGCGAGCGGAAGTGGCCGGCAAGTTTCGGCGGCGCGCCTGGCTGGACCACCTCCGGCACGCGCGCGCCCCACAACAGCCTGTGGGCGCCGAGCACTCTACCTGGTCGGCGAGCCCGACGGGTCCGGCCGGCCGCCCACGGCAACGCGCCCCCAGGCGAGGCGTACGGAGAGCGGATGCGCATCGTGAGCTCGTGCTTCGACTCCGCGGCCGCCTCCGGCGGCCGCTACGCTCAGCACGAACGGAGCCTGGGGATGCATGCCCTGGTGCGGGCTCACCGCCCCGGCTCGATGCGCATGCCCTTGGGGATGATGACGATGCCGCTGTCGCTGACGTGGAACTGGCGGCGGTCCTTCTCGAGGTCGTAGCCGATGACCGTGCCGGCGGGGATGTCCACGTGCTTGTCCACGATGGTCCGGCGGATCTTGCAGTGCCGGCCGATGTTCACGTTCTCGAAGACGATCGAGTCCTCGATGGTCGCGTAGCTGTTCACGCGGACCTTGGGCGAGATGATCGAGTGGTGGACGTCGCCGCCGGAGATGATGCAGCCCTCGGAGATGAGCGAGTCCGTGGCGCGGCCGATGCGACCCTCGCTCTCCAGGCGGAACACGAACTTCGCCGGCGGGTAGTTGTACTGGACCGTGTAGATCGGCCAGTCGTAGTTGTAGAGCGAGAAGACCGGGTCGACCGCCACGAGGTCCATGTTCGCCTGGTAGTACGCGTCCAGGCTCCCCACGTCGCGCCAGTAGCCGCGCTCGCGGGCCGACTGCCCGGGCACGACGTTCGTCGCGAAGTCGTACACGTAGACCTTCTTGCGCTGGTACATCGAGGCGACGATCGACTTGCCGAAGTCGTGGGCGCTGTTCGGATCGCCCGCGTCGCGCACGATCTCCTGGACGAGCGCCTCGGTGGTGAAGAGGTAGTTGCCCATCGACGCGAGGCAGCGGGTCGGGTCGCCCGGCATCGTCTTCGGGTTCGCCTTCGGCTTCTCCACGAACCCGATCATCCGGTTCTCGGAGTCGACCTCGATGATGCCGAACTCGCTCGCCTCCTCGACCGGCACCGGGATCGCCGCGAGCGTCAGGTCGGCCTTCCGTTCGAGGTGGTAGTCGAGCATCTGCCGGACGTCCATCCGGTAGATGTTGTCGGCGCCGAAGACGAAGAGGTAGTCCGGCTCCTCGTCGGTGATGATGTTCAGGTTCTGGTAGATCGCGTCGGCCGAGCCGGAGAACCACCGCGGGCCGACGCGCATCTGCGCGGGCACGATCTCCGCGTACTGGCCGAGCAGCGCCGTGAGCCGCCACGCCCGCTGGATGTGCGTGTTCAGGGACTCGGACTTGTACTGCACCAGCACCTTCATCTTGAAGAAGCCGGAGTTCGCCAGGTTCGACAGGACGAAGTCGATGATCCGATAGCGGCCCCCGAAGGGCACGGCGGGCTTCGCCCGCTCGCGGGTGAGGGGGTCGAGGCGGCGCCCCTCCCCGCCGGCCAGGATCATGGCGAGCACGTTCATTCGATGACTCCGCGTGACAGCGTGATCCCCCGGCCGGATGCTACGCACCGTCGGGGGCGGGGGCAAGGAACCAGGCGACGCGGCGGCGACGAACCGCGTCGGGCTGGATCGCAGAGTACGTCATGGCGCCGGAGCGGTCGCAACCAGCCTTCCGGGGCTCCCCAAAGCAAGGGCGGAGTGCTCGCTCGGACCGCGCCCGCACGAGCGCCGCTCAGCCGGAGCGCGTCGCGGGCCGGAGCGCGGGCGCGTGGGCCGCCTCGTGCGCGAGCAGCCAGCGCTTCCGTTCGATCCCGCCGCCGTAGCCGCCGAGCCGCCCGCCCGCGGTCACGACGCGGTGGCAGGGGACGAGGATCGCGACCGGGTTCTCGTGGTTCGCGCCGCCCACGGCGCGCGCGCCCCCGACGATCCCGATCGCCCGGCCGATCTCGCCGTACGTGCGCACCTCGCCCCAGGGGATCGCGAGGAGCGCTGCCCAGACGGTCCGCTGGAACGCGGTACCCCGGAGCTCGAACGCCGGCAGGCGGGGCGGGTGGCCGGCGAAGTAGTCGGTGAGCGCCTCCTCGGCCGCCGCCAGGTGCGACCTTGCGCGCGCCGAGACCCCGGCCTGCGCGGCGGCGGCCCCGTCGAAGGAGATGCCGAGGACGCCCTCGTCTCCCGCCTCCACCGTGAGCGGACCGAGGGGCGAACGGAACCGGAGGCGGGCGGTCATGCCGGACCCACCCCGCGGGTCTCCGCCGCGCCCGCCGCCGCGAACCGCGCGCGGACCTCGGCGATGTCCGCGTTCACCTCCCGCAGGAGGTCCGCCTTCTCGCGGAAGGGGAGGAAGGCGCTCTTGAACCCCTGGACGACGAGCGTGCAGAGATCGTCGAGCGAGAAGCCCATCTCGCGGTGCGCGACGAGGAGCTCCTTCGTGCAGGTGGTGTCGGTGATGAGGCGGTTGTCGGTGTTCACCGAGACGCGCAGGCCGAAGTCGAAGAAGAACTTGAGCGGGTGGCTCGCGAACGAGCTCACGGTGCCGGTCTGCACGTTCGACGATGGGCACATCTCGAGCGGGATCCGGTGGTCGTTGAGGTAGTTGAGGAGCTCGCCGTTCTCGCGCAGCCGCACGCCGTGCCCGATGCGGTGGGCGCCGCACACGTGGACCGCCTGCGCGATCGACTCCGGACCGAACGCCTCGCCCGCGTGGATCGTCACGTTCACGTTGTTGTCGTGGATGAGCTGCACCGCCTCGTGATGGCGGCGCGCCGGGTGGCCCTCCTCGGCGCCCGCGAGATCGAAGCCGACGACGCCCTTGCCCTTGTACGCGACGGCCAGCTCGGCGAGCCGCACCGAGGTCTGCGGGTCGGTGTGGCGCATCCCGCAGACGATCACGTTGGAGCGGATCCCCGTCTCGCGCCTGGCGTCGCGGAGGCCGAGGAGCACGGCGTCGATGATCGTGGTGGACTTGAGCCCTTCGCGCGTGTGGAGCACGGGCGCGTAGCGGACCTCGAGGTACCGGACGTTCTCGGCGGCGCAGTCGATCGCGAGCTCGTACGCCGCGCGGTAGAGGGCCTCCTCGGTCTGGAGGACGGCGAGCGTCACGTCGAAGGCCGTCAGGTAGTCCTCGAGCGACTTGCAGTTCTCCCCCATGTGGATCGCCTTCGCGAGCCCGTCGGGCGTGTCGGCGGGCAGGCGCACCCCCTGCTGCGCGGCGAGGTCGAGGATCGTCCCGAGCCGGAGCGAGCCGTCGAGGTGGCAGTGCAGGTCCGTCTTGGGGAGCGCCCGGACCAGCTCCTCGGTGACGGGGGGTGGGGGACCGTGGAGCTCGGGGATCGGCATGGGGGAATCTTACGCGGATCGCGCGCCGAAGGCCGCGGGGGCCCCGGCAAGGCTTCAGGCCTCGGGCCTCAGGCCGGCGCCAGGAACCGCACGAGGACCTTCTTCTCCCCGATGTCGAACCGGACGAGCGCCTTGCGGTCGGGCCCGGCGCCCTCGATCGCGAGCACCACGCCCTCGCCGAACTTCTCGTGGAGGACGCGGGCACCCCGGGCGAAGGCGCCGGCGGAGTCGGAGCGCTGGTCGTAGGAGTAGTCCACGGTCGGGTCCGACCGCGCGCCTCTCGAGGAGTGCTCGGGCTGCGCCCTCGCCCCGTCGGCGGGCAGAGCCCGCCTCCTCCATGGGCTCGGGGCGAGCGGCCTTCCGGGTTCCGCTCGTGCTGAGCCTGTCGAAGCACGAGCGGCGATCTCGGCCTCCTCCCCGTCCAGCTCGATGTGCGGCTCGCCCGGCAGCGCCCCCTGCGGCCTGCGGATGACGGGCGCCCGCGCGCCGCGCCCCGCCTCCCGCGCGCGGACCTCGCGCGCGATCTCCTCGCCGAACAGCTCCGGCGGCAGCTCCTGCAGGAACCGCGAGGGCCGCATGTCGCGGTACGACGGGCCCATCTCGCCGTAGCCGATCCGCCGGCGCGAGAGCGAGAGCGTGAGCCGCTCCTTGGCGCGCGTCATGCCGACGTAGCAGAGGCGCCGCTCCTCGTCGAGGCTCTCGGCCCGCTCGGACGGGCTCTCGTCCGCCCATGGCCGCTCGTACGGCAGCGTGCCGTCCTCGACGCCCGCGAGGAAGACGGCCTGGAACTCGAGCCCCTTCGCGGCGTGCAGCGTCATGAGCGCGACGCGCCCCTCGGGCGTCGCGCCGTCGGCCTCGCCGAGGAGCGCGATCCGCTCGAGGAACCGGGCGAGCGGCGGCGGTTGGACCTCCTCCGGATCGCGCGGCGCAGGCTCGCCGACGAGCGCCTCGTCGAACTCGCGCGCGGCGGCGACGAGCTCGGCCAGGTTCTCGGCCCGGTCCGCCGCCTCGTCGGTGTGCTGCGCGGCGAGGCTCGAGAGCAGGCCGGTCCGCGTGAGCGTCTGCTCGACCGCCGCGCTCGCCTCGAGCGCCGGCACGTCCTTCGCGAGCCCCTCGACGAGATCGTGGAACTCGGCCAGCGCGCGGCGCGCGGCGGGCTTGAGCCCCTCGATCCGGTCGGCCTCGGCGAGCGCCGCGAAGAGCGAGGTCCCCCGCGCCGCCGCGTGCTCGCGGAGCCGCTCGAGCGTCCTGTCGCCGACGCCGCGCGCGGGCTTGTTCACGACGCGCTCGACGTCGAGGTCGGAGCTCGGCGCGAGCGCGAGGCGGAGGTACGCCGCCGCGTCCTTCACCTCGGCGCGGTCGTAGAAGCTCGTCCCCCGGACGATGACGTACGGGATGCGGGCGGCGCGGAGCGCTGCCTCGATCGGCCGGGACTGGGCGTTCGTCCGGTACAGCACCGCGATCTCGTCGCCCGGCGTCCCGCGGGCCCGCTCCGCGGCCACCGCGCGGGCGATCCGCTCGCCCTCGAGCCCCTCGTCCTCGCCCACGAGGAGCGCGAGCGGCGCGCCCGGCCCGGCCTCGGTCCAGAGCCGCTTCTCGCGGCGGCGGCGGGCATGGGAGATGACGGCGTGGGCGGCGTCGAGGATGGTGCGCGTCGAGCGGTAGTTCTGCTCGAGCTTCACCACCTTCGTGCCCGGGAAGTCGCGGTCGAAGCCGAGGATGTTCTCGACGTCCGCGCCGCGCCACCGGTAGATGGCCTGGTCGTCGTCGCCGACGACGCAGACGTTCCGCTTCTCCCCCGCGAGGTGCCGGAGGAGGCGGTACTGCGCCGGGTTCGTGTCCTGGAACTCGTCGACGAGCAGGAACCGGAACCGCCCCGCCCACCGCGCCCGCAGCGCCGGATCGGCCTCGAGGAGGCGGAGCGGCATGACGAGGAGGTCGCCGAAGTCCACCGCCCCGGCCCGGCGCAACGCCGCGGCGTAGCGCGCGTAGAGGTCGCGATCGCGGGCGCCCTCGCGGTCGCCGGGGACGACCCGGACCTCCTCCGGCGCGAGCCCCTCGTTCTTCCAGGCGTCGATGCGGCTCAGCAGCTCGCGCGGGGAGAGGTCGTCGCCGTGGCCCGTCTCGGCGAGGAGCCCCTTCGCGAGCCGGAGCTGGTCGTCGTCGTCGTAGATCGGGAACGACGGGGAGAGCCCGGCCCGGGCCGCCTCGCGCCGGAGGAACCGCGCGCCGAAGGCGTGGAAGGTCTGGACCCAGAGGTCCGCCGCCAGCACCGGCCCGAGCAGCGCCTCGAGCCGCTCCCGCATCTCGCCCGCGGCCTTGTTCGTGAAGGTGACCGCGAGGACGTGCCACGGCATGACGCCCAGCTCGCGCACGAGCCGGGCGATCCGGTGGACGATGACGCGCGTCTTCCCGCTGCCGGCGCCGGCCAGGACGAGGAGCGGCCCCTCGCCGTGCAGGACCGCCTCGCGCTGGGCGTCGTTGAGGTCGCGGAGGAGGTCGAGCGGTTCCATCGGGGGACCGAACATAGTCGATCCGCCCGACGGCGGCCGGCCGTTCCGCGCCCGCTACTTCTTCCCGAAGCTCCGCTCGAACAGCTCGCGGATCGCCGCCTTGCCGGCGTCGTTCAGGGAGCGCGTGCCGCAGCCCGCGAACCGCTCGCGGGTGACGACCGGCGCGTCCTCGGGCGTCCACTCCTTCCCGCTCCACGCGAACCAGCGCTTCTTCTCCTGGTCGTAGACGTGGACCGGCTTCTTCCAGTGCCGGGCGAGCTCGACCGCCCAGCCGGTGCCGCCGTGCGTGGTGCCGTCGGCCTCGAGGGTGCCGACCGCGAACACCTCGCTCGCGGTGCTCACCTGGTGCCAGATGGTCTGGAGCACGTGCTGGAACGCCGGGGTCGCCGGGTAGGTCCGGCGCATGTGCGCCTTGAGGTACGCGGCGCTGACCTCGCCCAGCTTCAGCTCGTCGGCGGTGAGCTCGACGAGCCCGCGGGTGCGCGCGATCTCCTCCCGGCCCTGGAAGGTGAAGTTCACCTCCTGCACGCCGAACTTCTCGGCGTTGGCGCCGAACTCGGCCTCGGCGCCGGCGGTGCCGAGCGCGAGGAGCGTGTGCCAGCGGGCCGGCAGCTTCACCGGGGCGGCGGCGTCGCCCTCGTGGACGAGCCGGAGCGTGTCCATGTGGAGCGTGAGCCGCACGTCCGCGGGCGACGCGTGCTCGTGGTCCTTCACGAGCCGGAGCGCCACGTGGCTCCCCTGCGGCTCGAGGAACAGGGCCACGTCGATGAGCTTCGCGCAGGGCTCGCACGGCGGGGCGAGCGTGTTCGGCCGGGCGACGTCGTAGCCGCGCGGCGTCTGGGCGGTCATCCAGAGCTCGGCGCCGACCCGCTTCGCCGTGGCCTTCATCGCCTCGACCGCGGCGGTGCAGCCCGGGCCCTTCCAGTCGAACCCGTCGATCAGGATCGCCGAGGGCGGGAGCTTCACCGTCTGCTGGAGCTGGGCGAGCGCCTCGTCGAGCTTCTGGGGCCCGAACGTGCCCTCGGCGACGGTGCGGATGAGGCGGCAGCGGCCGACGCTCTCCCGCACGGCGGCGCGCTCCGCGAGCCCCACCCGGTCGGCGAGGTCGTCGAAGAGCACGTCGTACCAGGTGGAGACGTGCTCCACCGTCTGGCCCACGGCGACGTGCAGGACGGGCCGCTCGCGCATGAGATCGTCGAGCCCGATCTGGACGAGGCAGGCCGACTTGCCGACGCCGGCCGGCGCGAGGATCACGCCCAGGTTCCCCTTGCCGAGGCCGCCGTGGATCGACTTCTCGAGGATCCGCAGCGGGCTCTGCGCGTTCACTTCCTTGCGGTACATGTGCGCGCTCCTTCGCTCTACTTCTTGCCCGCCTGGGCGGCGTCCTTGCCCTTCGCCTTCGCCAGGAGCTCCTCGGCGGTGGCGGCGGGGACGGGGAGGTAACGGGAGAACTCCATCGTGAAGTCGGCCTTGCCCTGGGTGGAGGAGCGCAGGGTGGTCGAGTAGCCGAACATCTCGGCCAGCGGCACCTCGGCCTCGACCTTGGCCATGCCCGCGTCCTCCTGCGAGCCGATGATCATCGCGCGGCGCTGCATGAGCGTGCCGAGGATGCCGCCGGAGAACTCCGCCGGACCCTCCACCACGACCTTCATGATCGGCTCGAGCAGCTTCGGCTTGGCGCGATCGAAGGCCTCGCGCCAGGCGCCGCGGGCGGCCTCCTGGAAGGCGATGTCCGACGAGTCGACCGCGTGGCTCGCGCCGTCGTTGATGACGACGCGCACGTTCACCACGGGGAAGCCGAGGAGCCGGCCCTTCGCGAGCATCGAGCGGAAGCCCTTCTCCACGGCGCTGATGAACTCGCGCGGGATGGCGCCGCCGACGACGTCGTCGACGAACTCGAACTGCGCCTCGCACGGCTCGAGGTAGCCGCACACGCGCCCGAACTGGCCGGAGCCGCCGGTCTGCTTCTTGTGCGTGTACGCGAACTCGGCGCGCTGACCGACCGTCTCGCGGTAGGCGACCTGCGGGGGCGAGGCCTGCACGATCGCGTTGTACTCGCGCTTCATGCGCTCGATGTAGACGTCGAGGTGGAGCTCGCCCATGCCGCGGATGATGGTCTCGCCGCTCTCCTCGTCGATGCCGGCGCGGAACGTCGGGTCCTCGCGGGTGAAGCGCCGCAGGGCCTTGGACATGTTGTTCTCGCTCTTGTTGTCCACCGGCTTGATCGAGAGCGCGATCACGGGCTCGGGCACGTGCATCGAGGTCATGTTGAGCTTCACCGTGCCGTCGGTGAAGGTGTCGCCCGTGTTGCACTCGATCCCGAACATCGCGACGATGTCGCCCGCGCCTGCCGCGTCGATGTCCTCCATCTGGTCGGCGTGCATGCGCACGAGCCGGCCGATGCGGTGGTCCTTGCCGGTCCGCATGTTCGTCATGAAGGAGTCGCGGGCGAGCTTGCCCTGGTAGATGCGCAGGTACGTGAGCTGGCCGTACCGCCCGTCCTCGAGCTTGAAGGCGAGCGCGACGGTCGGCTTGTCGTTGTCGATCGTGAGGACGACCTTCTCCTCGTCCCTGGTGAGGTCGTGCGCCTCGTTCACGACCTCGGTCGGATCGGGCAGGTAGTCGACGACGCCGTCGAGCAGCCTCTGGACCGCCTTGTTCTTGTAGGCGGAGCCCATGAAGACCGGGGTGAGCTTGAGCTCGATGGTCCCCTTGCGGATCGCCTTCTTGATGAGGTCCGGCGTCACGCGCTCCTCGAGGATCGCCTCGGTGAGCTCGTCGGAGAACATGGACGCCGCGTCGAGCATCTCCTCGCGCGCCTTCTGCGCGTCGGCCAGCATCTCGGCCGGGATCTCGCCCTCGATCACGTCCTGCCCGTCGTCGCCGGCGAAGCGGTAGGACTTCATCGTGACGAGGTCGACGACGCCCTCGAACTTGTCCTCCATGCCGATCGGGAGCTGCATCAGCACGGGGTTGTGCTGGAGCTTCTCGCGCAGCTGGTCCTTGACGCGGAGCGGGTTCGCGCCGGTCCGGTCGCACTTGTTCACGAAGGCGAGGCGCGGGACCTTGTAGCGGCGCATCTGCCGGTCGACGGTGAGCGACTGGCTCTGGACGCCGGCCACCGCGCACAGGACCAGCACCGCGCCGTCGAGGACGCGGAGCGACCGCTCCACCTCGATGGTGAAGTCGACGTGCCCGGGGGTGTCGATGATGTTGAAGTGGAAACCCTTCCACTCGCAGTGCGTTGCGGCGGAGGCGATGGTGATGCCGCGCTCGCGCTCCAGATCCATCGAATCCATCGTCGCGCCGACGCCGTCCTTGCCCTTCACCTCGTGGATGGCGTGGATGCGGTTCGTGTAGTAGAGGATCCGCTCGGTCAGCGTGGTCTTGCCGCTGTCGATATGGGCCGAGATCCCGATGTTCCGAAGCTTGGAGAAATCCGTGTACACCTGCGACCTCCGCAACTGGGGGGGCGCATTGGTAAGTGAATTCGCGCGGAAACACAAGGGTCGGATCGTCCCCGCGCAAGGGAATTTTCCACATCACGGCAATGTGCCGCGGGCGCGCTGAGAAGGAGCGGCGGATCCGCCGCAGGGGTACATTCGCCCCGTGGCCCCCCCGGTCCGGATCCTGCCCTTCGGCGGTCTCGGCGAGATCGGCATGAACTGCCTGGCCGTCGAGTGCGACGGCCGGATCGCGGTGGTGGACTGCGGCATCCTCTTCCCGAACGAGCCCATCGGGGTGGACGTCATCGCCCCCGATCTCTCGTGGCTGCGCGAACGGCGCGAGCAGGTGGGCGCCGTCTTCCTCACCCATGGTCACGAGGACCACATCGGCGCGCTGCCGTTCCTGCTGCGGGACGTGCCGGTCCCGGTCTACGGGACGCCGTTCACGCTGGCGCTCCTCCGGCCGCGGCTGTCGGAGGCGAGCGTCCAGGCGGACCTGCGCCTCGTCACGCCCGGCGACGTGCGCCCCGCGGGCGAGGCCTCGCCGATCACGGCGCGGTTCCTCGCGGTCACGCACTCGATCCCGGACGCCTGCGGCCTCGCCCTCTCGACCCCGCAGGGGACGATCGTCCACACGGGCGACTTCAAGATCGATCCGACGCCGGTCCGCGGCCCGGGCATGGACCTCGCCGCCCTGGAGGGGCTCGGCCGGCAGGGCGTGCGCCTCCTCCTCTCGGACTCCACGAACGCGGAGCGCGCCGGCGTCTCGCTGTCGGAGGCGCAGGTCGGCCCGGCGCTGGAGGAGGCGTTCGAGGGGGCGCGCGGCCGCGTGTTCGTGGCCTGCTTCGCGAGCAACGTCCACCGCATCCAGGGGATCGTGAACGCCGCCCGCGCGTTCGGCCGGCGGCTCGCGTTCCTCGGCCGCTCGATGGAGGCCAACGTCGAGATCGCGCTGAACCTCGGCTACCTCGAGATGCCGGGCTGGATGCCGGTCTCGAACGCCGAGGCGCGGACGCTCCCGCCGAAGGAGCTCTGCGTCCTCACCACCGGCACGCAGGGCGAGCCGCGGAGCGCCCTCGCCCGGCTCGCGCGCGGCGAGCACCCGGACCTCGAGGTCTCGCGCGGCGATCTCGTCATCCTCTCCTCGCGGTTCATCCCGGGGAACGAGATCGCGGTGGGGCAGGTGGTGAACGACCTCGCCCGGCGCGGCGCGGAGGTCGTGTACGAGAGCCTCCGCCCGATCCACGTCTCGGGCCACGCGCAGGAGGCGGAGCAGCGCCGGGTCATCTCGCTCGCCCGGCCGGCGCACTTCGTCCCGATCCACGGCGAGTACCGCCACTTGGCCAAGCACGCCGCCCACGCCGCCGCCGAGGGCGTCCCGGGCCGGACCATCCTCACCGACGGGCAGGTGCTCGAGCTCACCGACGCCGGCGCCGCGGTCCTCCCGGAGCGCGTGCCCACGGGGCGCGTCTACACCGACCGAGAGCTGCTCGTGGGCGAGGACATCGGGGCGATGGTGGTCCGCGACCGGCGCCTCCTGTCGGAGGCCGGCCTGTGCATCGCGGTGCTCGCGATCGAGCGGTCGACGGGCGCGATCGTGCGCGGCCCGGAGCTCTTCGCGCGCGGGGTGGCGGCGTTCGAGGGGAACGAGGAGGAGCTCCGCGGCGAGGTGGTCCGCGCCCTCGAGGAGCTCTCGCCCAACGCGCGCGCGTCGGTCGAGGAGGTCCAGGAGGCCATCCGCCTCGCGGTGCGCCGGTACTTCCGGAAGATCACCGGGCGGAGGCCGACGGTCCTGCCGGTCGTGCTGGAGCTGTAGACCGCGGTTGCGGTCCTACTCTCCTGGCGCACTGAGCGGGTGAGCGCAGGCGGAGTTCTCTCCTCCGCCCGCCCTGAGCCTGTCGAAGGGCGAGCGGCACGGGCTCAGAGAGCCACGGGCGACGAGAGTTCTGACTTCCCCCTCGAACGGGCCCGGGCGGGCGGCGCCGAGGAGTGCGCCGCCCGCCCGTCCCTTCCCCTCCCCCCGTCAGACGGCGGGATTCGCGGACCTCGGGACCGGCGGCGGCGGCGGCGGGCGCTCCGCGGGGCGCCGGAGGACCTCCTCCCAGTCGAGCTTGCCGGTGAGCTGCATGATGACGAAGAGCGTGAGGATCGCGCCGGCCGCGATCGCGAGCCCGGTGAACCCCTTCCAGAAGAAGCTGAAGGAGAAGAGGACCAGGTAGAGGACCTGCGAGAGCCCGAAGGTCCCGAGCGCCTCGCGCCACCCGACGAACAGGCGCGTGTAGCTCACGACGAGCACGACCGAGACCGCGGACGCGAGCGCGAAGGAGAGGCCGACGTCGAGGTGGTCGATGAGGTACGCGAAGAGGAGGTGGAACGCGAAGAAGGCGCAGGCGAGGAGGAAGTAGTTCATCGGGTGGATCGAGCGGCGGCGGGCGGCGAGGACCATCCCGGTCACGAAGAAGAAGAAGAGGAGCGAGACCGGCGCGAAGTAGGTGATCTTGGACGCGAGAGGACCCGGGTTGAGCCGCTGCGGCAGCTCGACGGCGATCCGGTTCGTCGAGACGAGCTGCTCGAAGCGCCAGACCCCCGACCACGCGCCGGCCCGCGCCGCGTGCTCGGTCGGCGAGAGCGAGCCCGCCGGGAAGTCCACGTCCTCGAAGTCGGCGCGCACGGCGAGCCGGAAGTCACGCGCCCGTCCCACCTCGGCGCCGAGGCCCTGGCCGTGCGTGCCGTACGCCCAGCTCTGGATCCCGCGCGCGCGGTACCCGACCGCCAGCACCTCCGCCTGCCCTGGCGCGAGCCGGGTCCGCACGGTCGCGCCGCCCTCGCCGAAGCTGGCGTCCCGCGGCGCGCCGCGGGGATCGCGCACCTCGAAGCCGTCGTACGTCACGCCCGCCTGCAGCGGGAACGTGACCACCACCTCGCGGGCCTCGGGCGAGTCGTTCCGGAAGGTGTAGGTCGCCGCGAACTCGACCTCGTACGTCGGGTACCAGAGGAGCCCCTTGCGCCGGTGCTGGAGCGCGAGCGCCGCGGTCGCGTCGGAGCTCGTCAAGGTCATCGGGAGCGTCGTCGTCACCTCCTCGACCCACTCCTCCACCACGTGGCGTCCGAGCTTGTCGTCCCAGGTCTTCCTGGAGCGCTTCACGCCGTGCGTCTCCGTGCCGGCGGCCGAGGGCGACGCCTGTACGAGCGGCGGCCCCCAGAGGGCCGTGACCTCGGAGTAGTTGCCCTCGAACGTGCTGGAGCTCCGGGCCGAGAGCGTCCCGCCGAGCACCGCCCAGGCGCCTGCGCAGCACAGCCAGATGAAGCCGATCGCGAGGAGTCGTCCCATGCCCTACCGCTCCAGCAACCGCCGGGCCAGCGTCGAAGGGCCCGGCGGCGCGACGGTTTCCCCGGGTTCAAGCCAGCGGGACACGGCCCCGTGGCCGCCGGGACGCAGGGCGGAGGGCCGGGGAGGCCGGATTGCCGGGCCAGCGCCGGTCTGTTAGATCCGCGCGCTCCGCTCCCCCTCCGACCGGCGCAGGGTGCGCGGAAGCCCGATGACCCCCGTCTACCTCCACACCCTCGGCTGCCCGAAGAACCGCGTCGACTCCGAGGTCATGCTCGGCACGTTCCTCGAGGCCGGGTTCCGCCTCGTCCAGGACCCCGCCGCCGCGGAGGTCGTGGTGGTGAACACGTGCGGCTTCATCGAGAGCGCGAAGGCCGAGTCGGTGGACGCCATCGTCGAGCTCTCGGAGCTCAAGCAGACCGGCCGCTGCAAGAAGCTCGTCGTGACGGGCTGCCTCGTCCAGCGCCACGCCGGCGAGCTCGCGAAGGAGCTGCCCGAGGTCGACCACTTCCTCGGCACCGGCGCGTACGCCGACGTCGCCCGGATCGTCCAGGACGCCCAGGCGAAGCGGCTCGTCGTGCCCGATCCCGAGTTCGTCCACTCCGCGGCGACGCCGCGGGTGAACTCGCTCCCCTCGCACACGGCGTACCTCAAGATCGCCGAGGGCTGCGACAACGACTGCGCCTTCTGCATCATCCCGAAGCTGCGCGGCCCGCAGCGCTCGCGGCCCGTGGACGACCTCGTCGCCGAGGCGGCGGCGCTCGCCGCCCAGGGCACCGTGGAGCTCTCGCTCGTCGCCCAGGACCTGACCGCCTACGGCTACGACCTCCCCGGGAAGATCCGGCTCCACCACCTCCTCCCCGCGCTCTGCCGGGTCGACGGGATCCGCTGGATCCGGCTCCACTACGCCTACCCGCGCGACGTCCCCGAGGCGCTCCTCCAGGTCCTCGCCGACGAGCCGAAGATCGTGAAGTACCTGGACATGCCGCTCCAGCACTCGTCCGACCGGCTGCTCCGGACGATGCGGCGCGGCCGGAACTCCGCCTTCCTGCGCGAGCTCCTCGCCCGCATGCGGGCGCGCGTGCCGGGCATCGCCCTGCGGACCTCGCTCATCGTCGGCCTCCCCGGCGAGACCGAGGCGGACTTCGAGGACCTCCTCGGGTTCGTCGAGGAGCAGCGGTTCGAGCACCTCGGCGTCTTCGAGTACTCGCGCGAGGAGGGGACGGGCGCGGCGGATCTGCCCGACCAGGTCCCGGACGCGGTGAAGCGCGATCGGTACGCCCGGATCATGGAGATCCAGCGCGAGATCGCCCGCGATCACCAGCAGGCGAGGATCGGCCAGCGCCTCGAGGTCCTCGTCGAGGGGCGGTCGGAGGAGACGGAGCACCTGCTCGTCGGCCGCCACGCGCAGCAGGCGCCGGAGATCGACGGCGTCACCTACGTGAACGACGGGATGGCCTACCCCGGCGAGCTCGTGACGCTCGAGATCACGGACGCGTCGGACTACGACCTCGTCGGCCGGGTGGTGGCGCGCGATCGCTCGCGCCCCGCGCCGCGGCCGCCGGC
>JAEYOU010000334.1 GCA_023411405.1 Pseudomonadota bacterium
CGTCGGCGGCGCGCCCCGCCGCGGAGGCGATCGCCTCGAGCCGCTGCATCCGGACCCGCTCGGCCGTGACGAGCCCGGCGGCCGCGGGATCGTCGCCGGGGTGCGCGACGCGGACCCCGGTGGAGGCCCGCGCGGTCGCCTCGTCGAGCCGGGTCCGGGCGGCGCCGCCGTCCACCATCGCCCGGTTGAAGATCATCTGGTCGCTGACGCGCATGGCCGCCTACTTGATCTGGAGGAGGGTCTCGAACATCTGGTTCGTCACCGTGATCACCCGGGCGATCGCCTCGTACGCCTTCTGCGCCTTCTGGAGCTCGATGAGCTCCTCGTCGGTCGAGACCCCGGAGGCGGAGGCGCGCAGGGTCACGAGGTGCTGCTTCAGGCCGGCGTCGGCGTCGGCCATCGCCTCGGCGCTGCGCGCGGCGGTGCCGAAGTCGCTCGTGATGCGGGAGAGCCGGGCCGCCGGGTCGAGCGTGGAGGAGGTCCGGAGCAGCGCGAGCACGTTCCGCGCGTCGCCGGTGCCCCCGGGGACGCCGGCGGTGAGGCCGCGGGTGGCGAGCCGATCGGGGTCGGCCAGGATCGCGTCGTTCACGCCGAGCTGGCCGGCGGCGGTGGCGGGCCCGGTGGCGGTGCCGAGCGTGAAGAGCGGGAGGCCGGCGTTCCCGTCGAGGTCGACGCCCGCCTCGTGCACGGCGTTCGCCGCGGCGGCGAGATCCCAGGCGAGCGCGTCGAGCGCGTCCACCGCGCCCCGCAGCGCGCCGTTGCTCGCCGCGAGCAGGCCACCGAGCTCCCCGCCCGGCGTGAGGTCGGTGGTGATGCCGCCCGACGCGAGCCGGAGCCCGGCGTGGCCGCCCTGGGCCGGATCGGGCAGGGCCGTGAGCCGGCCGGCCTGGGTGGAGGTGACGAGGGCGGCGCCGCCCGAGAGGAAGAGCGAGACGTCGCCCTCGCTCGTCGGCACCGGCACGGCGCCCGTGAGCTCGGCGAGCCGGTCCACCGCCTTCTGGCGCGCGTCGAGGAGATCGTTGGGCTCGCCGCCGCCGCCGGCGCGCGCGGCGCGGATCTGCCCGTTCAGGCTCGCGACGTGGGCGGCGAGGCCGTTCGCCTCCTCGACGTCGGCGGCCACGCGCCGATCCACCCCCGCCCGGGCGTCCTCGAGGCTGGCGCGGGTCTGCTGGAACGAGAGCGTGAGCGTGCGGGCCGCGCCGATCGCCGCCTGGCGGAGGCCAGGGTCGGACGGGTTCTGCGAGAGCTGCGTGAGGGCGGCGTAGAAGCCGGCGAGCGCGTCGGAGATCCCGCCGCGCGCCTCGGGGTTCAGCACCTCGACCGAGGCGAGGACGCCCGCGGCCGCGCCGGAGCCGGCGGCGTTGCCGAAGGCGGCGGGGAGCTGCGCCTCGAGGAACCGATCGCGCGCCTGCGAGACCGTGCCCAGCAGCGCGCCGCGCCCGACGAAGGCGTTCCCGACGAGCTCCGCGGGGAGCGTGGTCTCGAGGTTCACCCGCTGGCGCGCGTAGCCGGGCGTGTTGACGTTCTGGAGGTTGTGGGCGGCGGTCGCGGCCGCGGCCGTCTGGGCCGCGAGGCTGTTGGCCCCGGTGGTGAGGACGCGGAAGAGGTCCGGCATGGTGGCCTACACCTTCCCCCAGGTCGTGCCGGCGCGGGATGCGCCGGGGCGTGCGCCGCGACGGTCGTAGGCGGTCGGGGCGGGCTGGAGGGCGGTGAGGTAGGCCTGGACGCAGGCCATCGCGCGGCCGGCGAGCAACAGGTTGAGCCTGTCGAGCTCGGCCAGGGCGCCGGCCAGCGCGCGGACGTCGGCGAGGACGCGGGAGAGCGAGGCGGTCTCCCCGGGAGCGCGCTCGGCGAGGCGCTCCAGGGTGACCTCGTCCTTCGACTCCGCCTGCCCCGCGCGCGGGCCGGCGGGGAAGGAGCCGAAGGGCTCGGGAGGGCCGGCGCAGAGGCCCGCCGCGCGGGCGAGGGCGCCCGCCAGCCGCGACTCGAGCTCGGCCACGGACGCGTTGAACGAGGAGCGGGCGGCCGCGCCGGCGAAGATCCGGTCGGAGTCCAGGCTCTTCAGCGCCTGGCGCTCGGCGCGCGCGCGCTCCACCTCCGACTCGAGGACCCGCCGCAGCTCGATCGTGATGGCGAGGGCTTCCTCGAGCATGATCCACCCGTCCTCGTTCACCCGCGGTGCAGCATCGTCTGGAGCATCGCGGTGAGCTCCGCGTCGTCCAGGATCTTCTGGGCGATCCGCTGCGGGTCGGGCTTGAACGTCCCGTTCCGCACGGCGGCCGCGATCTCCTCGAGCCGCATCCCGTGGTTCTTCGTGATCGCCGGCCGGGCCGCCGCCACGGCTGCCTCGACCTGCGCGCTGGAGTCGGTCGACACCTTGTCCGACGCGGCGGGCGCGCTCCCGGCCTGGGTCGTCTTCGACTCGGCCGGCCGCGCGTCCACGCGGCGGATCTCACTGGCGTCCTTGACCTTCATGGGAACCTCCTTGGTCAGGGTCCGCTCCTGGGATCCGCTTCGACACGCGCCGCGTAAACCTTAAGGACGCGGGCGGGATCGACGGCCCGCCCACCCACGCGCACCTCGAAGTGGAGGTGCGGCCCCGTCGATCGCCCGGTGCTCCCCACGCGCCCGATCTCCTGCCCGGCGCGGACGATCTCGCCCGGCGCGACGAGCAGCTCGGAGGCGTGGGCGTAGAGCGTGGTGAGCCCGTTGCCGTGATCGACCTCCACCGCGTTGCCGTACCCGCCGCGCGGTCC
>JAEYOU010000609.1 GCA_023411405.1 Pseudomonadota bacterium
TGAGGACACGTTTACATGGGCGGCCTGGGACGGCCAGGCAGAATCGGCACTCGCGACCGTACGGGTAAATGTCCGCGCGGCTTCGCGCCCGGTGCTGACCGCGGAGGGCGTTGTGAATGCCGCCAGCTATAAAGGCGGCGGTGTCGCGCCCGGCGAGATGGCGACCATCTTCGGCACGGCGATGGGGCCGGGCAATCTGGCCCCGCTCGAAGTGAATTCCGCAGGCCTGCTCGCGCGCTCGCTCGCGCAAACCCGCGTGTTCTTCGACGGTGCGCCCGCTCCGCTGATCCACTCAAAGGACACGCAGGTAACCGTGATGGTACCGTATTCCGTCGCAGGCAAAGCGAGCGTGCAGGTTGTGGTGGAGCGTAGTGGAATCCGTTCGGATCCGGTCACAGTCCCGGTGCTCGCGGCCGCTCCGGGTCTCTTTGCGCGCAACATGCAGGGCACTGGCCAGGGTGCGATCCTCAACGAGGACGGCGTCACGGCGAACTCGCCGTCCAGTCCTGCGCCCCGCGGATCGGTTGTCGCTATCTTCGCCACGGGCGAGGGGCTGACGGATCACGAGTGGATCGACGGCCAACTCGCAACGGCGCAGACGGCCCGGCCGGTCCTGCCGGTCAAAGTGGAAATCGGCGGAATCGAAGCGGAGCTGCAGTATGCGGGCTCGGCGCCGCTCATGGTCACGGGATTCACGCAGATCAACGCGCGTATCCCAACAGGCGCGCCGGTGGGGGATGCAGTGCCGGTCACCGTCCGCGTGGGAGATGCGGCCAGTCAGCCGGGGATTACACTGGCAGTCAGATGATTCCCGACGTTCTGCTTCAGACTCTACGCGGTTTTCAGGACAGCCGGGTTCTGCTGACTGCCCTCGAATTGGACATCTTTTCCAGCCTCAACCATGGCGCAACGGCGAGCGCCGTTTCGGAACGCATCGAGGCAGACGCCCGTGCGACTGAAATGTTGCTCAATGCACTGGTCGCGCTCGGCGTGCTCGAGAAAGACGGAGAACTATTCCGAAACACGCGTGCTTCGGCGGAGCACTTCACGGCTTCCACCGACCGTCTCGCCATGATGCACCACGTGAACCTGTGGGCGCGGTGGTCCACGCTCACGGATGCGGTGAAGATGGGCACTGCTCCGCTGCGCGAACCCATGGAAACGCGTCCGACCGAATGGACCGAGGCATTCATTGCGGCAATGGACTTCAACGCCCGCGGGCGCGCGCCGGAGGTCGTCAAAGCGGTAGGCGCGGCGGGGGTGAGGCGCATGCTCGACATCGGCGGCGGCTCGGGAGCCTACTCGATCGCCTTTGCCCAGGCGAACCCCAAACTCGAGGCGGACATTCTGGACGTGCCGTCAGTGATTCCGATCGCCTCGCGGCACCTCTCAGCCGCGGGCCTGGCGGGGCGCGTCCGGGTTCGCGCGGGGGACCTGAGGAGAAACGATTTCGGTGCGGGCTACGACCTGGTCTTTGTCTCGGCGATCTGCCACATGCTTTCCGTAGACGAGAACCGCGGGTTGCTCGGCCGCTGCAGCACTGCGCTCGCGCCGGGAGGGCGAATCGTCATACAGGATTTCGTGCTCGACGAAGCGAAAACCAGCCCGAAACATGCCGCGCTGTTCTCGCTCAACATGCTGGTCGCGACGGAGCGCGGCGCGAGTTACAGCGAACCCGAATACCGGGCGTGGCTGACAGAGGCGGGGTTCCGCGAGATACGGCGGATCGACCTGCCCGGCCCCTCGCTGCTGATCGGCACGATCTGAAAGGCCGCGGCTAGCCCGCGAGGTCGTTCACGTCCAGGTGTACTACCTCGCCCTCGAGTCCGCCCATGAACGCGGCCGTGTGGCGATAGGCCGCCGTGTCGCCAGTGACGAAGTGGACAATCCTGCCGCCCGTGGGCGGCTGCCCGTTGAACGAGTGCGCCAGGCGCTCTGCGGTCACATCGGCGCTCGATACCAGCGCGACATTGTCGCCGGCAGCGCGCTGGATCACCGGCCGCAGCACCGGGTAATGCGTACAGCCCAGGACGAGAGTGTCGATATCGGGCATGTCGGCGAGGTAGTGCCGCGCGAGGATTTCCGCTTCCGGGGAGCCGGCGAGCCCTTCCTCCACCAGGTGGACGAACATGGGGCACGCGCGTGCCCACACAGTGAGGCCGAGGGCTTCGAGTTTTTGCTGGTATACGCCGCTGCGAATGGTCCCGACTGTGCCGAGCACGCCCACGCGCCCGGTTCGAGTCTGGCGGCGGGCCGCCTCAACCCCGGGATCGATCACGCCCCAAACCGGTACCGCCGAACTCTCCCATAAGTCGGGCAGAGCCGCCGCGGATGCCGTGTTGCAGGCCACAACGACGCCTCGGACGCCGAGTTCCACGAGGAACCTCGTGATCTCGCCGGCGAAACCTCGGACCATTTCCCGGGGCTTGCGGCCGTACGGTACGCGGGCGGTATCGGCAACGTAAACGAAATCGGTGTGAGGGAGCGCCGTTCGAAGCGCCGTCAGAACGGTGAGGCCACCCACGCCCGAATCGAACACGCCAACGGGTTGACGGACGTCCTGGATAGCCCGCGCAACGGCGGTAGGAAGATCGGAAAGACTCACTTTCCAGAGTAGCAGGAGGACCGGTTGTGGAACGCGCCACCCCAGGCGCGAGGCGCTCAAAAGGTCGCGCGTTCCACGATGTCAAAGCGGCGCTATGCGAACGCCTACCGACCCGATCAGCCCCTGCGAGACGATCCCGCACGCGTGGCCCGTAGTGTGTCGAAGGTTTGCACG
>JAEYOU010000610.1 GCA_023411405.1 Pseudomonadota bacterium
GCGCTCGCGCTCGCGTCGGTGCTGGAGGGGCAGCGGACCTGAGGTCACGGCGTGCGTGGCGCGGGGGGCGGGGCGCGGTTAGCTCAGGCCCTGGTCTGCCCGAGGGTTCCTCCGCCGTGCTCGCCTCGCTCGTCCCCGCGGTCGCGCTCTCGCTCGCCGGCGCCGGCGAGGCGGACGCCGTGGAGCTGTGGGCGCTCCTCACCCGCGGGGATCAGGTGATCGTCGTCCGGCACGCCGGGACGAGCCCCGGCGTGGGCGATCCGCCCGGGTTCCGGCCGGGCGTCTGCTCGACGCAGCGGAACCTCTCGGCGGAGGGGCGCGCCCAGGCGGTCCGGCTCGGCGCCGCGCTCCGGGCGCGCGGGGTCCCGGTGGGCCGCGTGCTCTCGAGCCGCTGGTGTCGTTGCCTCGACACCGCGCGGCTCGCGTTCGGGGAGGCCGAAGGCTGGCCGCCGCTGGACTCGATCTTCGAGGACCGGAGCCGCGCGCGGGGGCAGACCGCCGCGGTCCGCGCGGCGATCGCCGCGCACGGGCCAGGGGGCGGGACGCTCGTGCTCGTGACGCACGGGGCGAACGTCGCGGCGCTCGCGGGGATCCACCCCGCGCCGGGCGAGCTCCTCGTGCTCACCCCGCGCGGCGGGGACTTCACGTTCCGCGGCCGGCTCGCGCCGGCCGCGCTCGAGGAAGGAAAGTGAGGAGCGAGATGCGCGTGTTCTTCCTGGTGCGGGCGGTGATCTCGATCGTGGCGCTCGCGGGGGCGGGGGCGGCGCTCGGCCACCACGGGTGGACCGGGTACGACGAGGAGCGGACGCTGAAGCTCACCGGGGCCGTGCGTGCGCCACGGTACGAGCAGCCGCACGGCGTGATCCGGCTCGAGACGCCCGGGAAGACCTGGACCGTGGTCCTCGCGCCGCCGACGCGGATGCAGGCGCGCGGCCTCGCGGAGGAGGCGCTCGCCCCCGGGGCGCAGGCGACCGTGGTCGGGTACCCGCACCTCCAGAAGGAGGACGAGCTGCGCGCCGAGCGGATCACCATCGCCGGGAAGACGATCGAGCTGCGCTGAGGCCCCGTCGCGCGGAGCGTCGATGGACTGGCTCGCCGCCCTCGAGCGGACCGGCCTCGCGACCGCGGTGCGGACCGCGCCGTGGCTCTACCCCGCGGTGGAGATCGTCCACCTCGCCGGGATCGCGCTGCTCGTCGGCGGCGCGGCGCTCTTCGATCTGCGGCTCCTCGGCCTGGGTCGCACGCTCCCGGCGCGCGCCCTGGGCCGGCACCTGCTCGGCTGGTCCCGCCGGAGCCTCGCGCTCGTCGTCCCGTCCGGCGCGCTCCTCTTCTCCGCGCACGCCGTCGAGCTCTCGCGGAACCCGGCCTTCCGGGTGAAGCTCCTCCTGCTCGCCGCGGCAGCGGCGAACGCGCTCCTCTTCCACGCCGGCACGGCGCGCCGGATGGCGTCGTGGGACGAGGGCGCCAGGGCGCCCCTCGCCGCCCGCGCCGCAGCGTGCGTCTCGCTGGCCGCGTGGGCCGGCGTGATCGCGTGCGGGAGGATGATCGCGTATCTCTGAACGGCGCTCGCCGAGCCCGGGGCCGGACGGGGCCGGCCCGGGCTCTCGGCGCGGACCGTGCGTCCTACGAGCAGCTCCCGTGGTACGCCACGCTCACCCCGGCGCCCGCCGCGGCGCAGGGGTTGTAGTACGTGACGCCGTTGCAGCCGCACACCGGGTCCATGTACTGGAGGCAGACCTGTGGGCGCGTGGTGCACGTGCCCGTCGCGCCGGCCACGCGGCACTGGCCCTCGGGGTAGGCGCAGTACTGCGGGTACGCGCAGACGACGCCGGTGGAGCCGCCGCACGTGACGGTGGGAGGAGGCGGCGGCGGATTGCACACGCCGCTGTGATCCAGGCTGACCATCGCCTGGGCCGCCGTGCAGGCGTTCGAGTAGGTCTTGCCGTCGCAGCCGCAGTACGGGTTGTAGGCGGTGGTGCACGTCTCCGGTGGCGTCCGGCAGATGCCCGTGGCGTCGGCCACGTCGCAGCTCCCCAGCCCGCGGTCGCAGAACTGGCCGGCCGGGCAGGCGATGCCGGCGATGCCGCCGCACGTGACCGTCGGAGGAGGCGGAGGAGCGCACGCACCGGTGTGGTCGAGGCTCACTCCGGCGGCCGCGGCCATGCAGGCGTTGGAGTACGTCCTGCCGTCGCAGCCGCACACCGGGTCGTACTCCTTCGTGCATCCCTGCGGGATGGGCTGGCAGACGCCCATCGCGTCGGCGTACTGGCAGGTGCCGGCGTCGTGCTGGCAGTACTGGCCCGCGGGGCAGGGGAGCCCGGCGATGCCGTCGCACGCGACGGGTTCGGGCGCGCACGCGCCGGCGTGGTCGATGCTCACCCGCGCCCGCGCGGCGTCGCAGGCGTTGGAGTACGTCTTGCCGTCGCAGCCGCACACCGGGTCGTAGACCGTCGGGCAGGCCCACGGCACGGTCCGGCACACGCCCGCGGCGTCGGCGACGCCGCACTGGCCCACGCCGACGTCGCACCACTGACCCCGCGGACAGGCGATCCCCGCGATCGTCCCGCAGCGCCGGGCGCTGCGGAGCTCCGCGTCCTCCGACGCGGCGTCCTCGGACGGAGCGCCGACCTCGTCCCCGCCGCAGGCGGTGAGGCTCAGGCCGATGACCACGAGCGACCAGAACGCCAGCTTGCGCATGTGAACCTCCAGTGAGAGCCGGCAGTATGGCACGCTCGGTCCAGGTCGAGCCCCGCACACCGGGTTTACCCGACGTGTTCCCTCCGTCGTGGGATCCCGCCCCGGTGCTCCCGCACGCGAGGAGGACGCGGCTCGCCGCACCGCGCCGCAGGTGCTCGAGTGGAGGGACGGGTGCGTCCTCCACTGGCCGCAGTGGTGGGAGGACTCCGCGCGCTTCGACTGGTCCGCGGAGTTCACGAACGAGCGGTGAGCCGGAGGGCTGCGCGAGAATCGCACCTCGCCCCCGGGTTGACCGCTCGGCGGCGGCCATCGATCATCGATCCATGCGCTCCCGCCCCATGCCCCTCCTCGTGCTGCTCGGCGCCTCCGGCCTGGCCGCCTGCGCCTCGCTGCCGCCCGCGCCTGCACTCACACCGGCGGACGGAGCCCGGCCGGCGCCCGCCGCGGAGC
>JAEYOU010000408.1 GCA_023411405.1 Pseudomonadota bacterium
GAGGGCGGCGACGCCGGCGCGCTGGGGCGCCTGGTCCCCACGCTCCGGAGCCCGTTCGCCCTCGCCTTCGCGGCGGCGGTCGCGGCGCGGCTTCGCGAGGGGGACGGCCCCGCCGTCGCGGAGGAGCTCGCGCGCTTGCGCCGCAGGATCGCCGCGGTCGCGTAAACGTTTCCGGAGCGCGCAGGGATTCGCGAGGGATCGCAGGGCCTTCCGGCGAGTGAAACGATTGCGGCGCGGCCTCGGGGCAGCGCGCATTTCGTGGGAGGCGCGATCACCTGCACGGGGCACCGCGCCGGCCGGCGCTCCCCAAGCGCGCGGCGTTCGTGTAGGTTCCGCTCGCTTCACCCCTTTTCCCGCGCTGCATCTCCACCCCAGCGGTGAGGAAGCCCATGACCCGTGTCCTGAACTCTCGACGTTTGGCCGCGATTGGCATCGCGGCGCTGCTCTGTCTCCCCCTGCTCGCTCCCGCCGCCGCCCAGGCCCAGACGTACACCTGGAAGAACGTCGCCATCGGCGGCGGCGGCTACATCCCCGGGATCGTCTTCAACACCAAGCAGCCCGGCCTCGTCTACGCACGCACCGACATCGGCGGCGCCTACCGCTGGGATCCCGCCGCGGCGCGGTGGATCCCGCTCCAGGACTGGCTCGCGCCCGCCGACTGGAACCTCACCGGCGTGGACGCGCTCGCCACCGACCCCGTGGATCCGGATCGGCTCTACCTGGTCGCCGGCACGTACACGAACGAGTGGACGTCCCAGAACGGCGCCGTGCTCCGCTCGACCGACCGGGGCGCCACGTTCCAGGTGACGATGCTGCCGTTCAAGACGGGCGGCAACATGCCGGCCCGCAACATGGGCGAGCGCATCGCCGTCGATCCCAACGACAACCGCATCCTCTTCATGGGCGCCCGCAGCGGGAACGGGCTCTGGAAGAGCGCCGACTACGGCGCCACGTGGACCAAGGTCACGAGCTTCCCGAACCCCGGCACCTACGTGCAGGATCCGAGCAACCCCTACACGGCTGACAACGTTGGCGTCGTGTGGGTGACCTTCGATCCCCGCTCCGGCACGGCCGGCAGCGCCACCCGGACCATCTACGTGGGCGTCGCCGACAAGGCGAGCCCGATCTACGTCACGAAGGACGGCGGCGCGACCTGGGCCCCCGTGACCGGGCAGCCCACGGGCTTCCTCGCCCACCACGGCGTCCTCTCCTCGACCGGCATCCTCTACGTGCCCTACAGCAACAAGGCCGGCCCGTACGACGGCGAGCAGGGGGACGTGTACAAGCTCGACACGGCGACGGGCGTCTGGACCCGCATCAGCCCGATCCCGTCCACCAACACCGGCGACAACTACTTCGGCTACGGCGGCCTCGCGGTGGACGCGCAGAACCCGGACACCATCATGGTGTCCACCCTCAACTCCTGGTGGCCGGACGCGATCCTCTTCCGGAGCACCGACGGCGGCACCACCTGGACGCGGATCTGGGAGTGGGCCGGCTACCCCGCCCGCAGCCTCCGCTACACGCTCGACACCACCGCCACCCCCTGGCTCACGTTCGGCATCCTCCCGCAGGACCCGGTCCCCTCGCCCAAGCTCGGCTGGATGATCGGCGACCTGGAGATCGATCCGTTCGACTCCGACCGGATGATGTACGGCACCGGCGCGACGCTGTACGCGGCCACCGACCTCGGCAAGTGGGACACCGGCGGGAAGATCACCCTCCAGCCGATGGTGACCGGCATCGAGGAGACCGCGGTGCTCGACCTCGTGAGCCCGCCCTCCGGCGCGCCGCTGCTCAGCGCGATCGGTGACGTCGGCGGCTTCCGGCACGCGAACCTCGACGCCGTCCCCGCGCTCATGTTCACCGCCCCGACCCTCACGACCGGCACGAGCATCGACTTCGCCGAGCTCACGCCGACGTTCGTCGTCCGCGCGGGCAACATCGACAAGTCGGCGAGCCCGAACGTGAACCGGGCCGGCTTCTCCTACGACGGCGGCACGAGCTGGTTCCAGGCGAGCACCGAGCCCGGCGGCGTCGCAGGCGGCGGCACCATCGCCGCGGCCGCCGACGCGAGCCGCGTGGTCTGGGCCCCCGAGGGCCCGGGCGCGCAGGTGTCCTGGTCCACCAACAACGGCGCGAGCTGGACCGCCTCCACCGGCGTCCCGACCGGCGCGAACGGCAAGGTCGCCTCGGACCGCGTGAGCCCGCTCCGGTTCTATCTCTTCGCGAACGGCTCGTTCTACGTCAGCACGAACGGCGGCGTGAGCTTCACGGCCGCCGGCGCCGGGCTCACCGGCGTCACCGCCGCGAAGGTCGAGGCCGTGCCCGGGCGCCAGGGCGACGTGTGGGTGGCGGGCGAGGGCGCCGGCCTCTTCCACTCCACCGACGGCGGCGCGACGTTCACCAAGCTCTCGAACGTGACCTCCGCCCCCTCGGTCGGCTTCGGCAAGGCCGCCCCCGGCCAGACCTACCCGGCGGTCTTCATCTCCGGCGCGCCGTCGGGCGGCGTGCACGGCATCTATCGCTCCGACGACGCCGGCGCCAGCTGGGTCCGGGTGAACGACGATCGCAACCAGTGGGGCGCCATCAACCCCGTGATCGCCGGTGACCCGCGGGTCTACGGGCGCGTCTACGTCGGGACCAACGGCCGCGGCATCTTCTACGGCGACGTCTCCTCCACGCCGGTGAACGGGTTCACGCTCTCCGCGACCCCGGCGTCCCCGGCCGTCACGCAGGGCACGAGCGCGACGGTCACGATCGCGATCGCGCGCACCGGGACCTTCACCGGCGCGGTGGCGCTCACGGCGAGCGGCCTCCCCGCGGGCGTGACCGCTGCGTTCAGCCCGGCCTCCGCCACGGGCACGAGCAGCACGCTCACCCTGGCGGCCTCGAGCACGGCGACCGCCGGCCCGGCGACGGTCACCATCACGGGGACGAGCGGGACGCTCACCCGGACGGCGACGGTGGCGCTCACGGTGCAGCCGGCCGTGACCCCCGACTTCGCGCTCGCGGCCACGCCCACGACGCTCGCCGTGAGCCGCGGGACGAGCGGCGCGAGCACGATCACCGTCACCCGGACCGGCGGGTTCACCGGCGCCGTGACGCTGACGGCGAGCGGCGTGCCTGCGGGCGTCTCCGCCTCCTTCGCCCCGGCGTCCGTCACCGGGACGGCCAGCGTGCTCACGCTGGCCGTCTCGAGCACCGCCACGGCCGGCACCTACCCGGTGACCGTGACCGGCACGAGCGGGACCCTCGGCCGCGCGGCGACGGTCACGCTGACCGTCCCGGCGACGGAGCCCGGGTTCTCGCTCGCGATCACCCCCGGGTCGCTGACCCTGCCCCGCGGCGGGAGCGTGACGACGACGCTCGCGTTCTCCCGGAGCAGCTTCACGAGCCCGATCTCCTGCTCTGCGAGCGGGCTGCCGTCCGGAGTGACCGCGACGTTCAACCCGACCTCCGTCACGGCGAACAGCGCCGTGCTCACCTTCACCGCCGCGACGACCACCCCGCTCGGCATCGCGAACGTGACGATCACCTGCACGGGCGGAACGGTCACCCGGACCGCGACCCTCGCCCTCACGGTGGTGGACGCGGCCGGGTTCAGCCTCGGGGCCTCGCCCACGGGGGTGACCGTCGCGCAGGGCGCGAGCGCCACGACGACCCTGTCGATCTCCCGGACCGGCGGCTTCACCGGCGCGGTGGCCTTCACCGCGAACGGCCTCCCCGCCGGGGTGACCGCGACGTTCGCTCCGCAGTCCGCGACCGGGACGAGCAGCGTGCTCACGTTGAGCGCCTCCAGCACCGCCACCGCCGGCACGACCAGCATCACGGTCACCGGCACGAGCGGCACGCTCGCCCGGAGCGTGATCGTCGCCCTCGCGGTGACGCCGGGCAGCACCTCCACGGTCGTGACCGTCACCCCGGTCGTGACCGCCAACAGCCCCTGGTACAACGAGCTGGCGGTGAAGCTCGACAACACCGCGACGCTCACCGCGGCGACGATCACCATCACCGTCGCGGTGACGCCCGGCGTGACGCCCACCGGCCAGTTCAACACCGTCGGCGGCCAGTTCGCGCAGACCCGCACCAGCACCGCCGGCGCGATCACCTACACGTGGCAGCTCGCGGCGGGCCAGACGCTGCCCGCGGGAACGGGCCGGCTCTTCGCCGCGCAGTTCGGCGGCAACGGGACGGCGCACCCCACCGCGGGTGACCTGTACGCCGTCACGTACACCTCGGGTGGCGTGACCAGCACCGTCAGCGGGCACTTCTAGCCCGGTTCGCACGGCCCCGGCTCGCCGCTCCCGCGGTGGGCCGGGGCCCGGTGGTCTGCGAGGTCCAGGCGGGGACGGGCACGACGCGCGCCCTGTCGTTATGGACGTCGCATGTGGCGCCCCGCGATCCCCGAGGATCACGGCCGAGTGGTCGAGCTGTACCTCGCGCTGTACCGCGAGGATCCCGGCTCGATCCCGCCGGATCCATCCCGGGCGCGGCGGACCCTCGAGCTGTTCCAGGAGACGCCCGCGCGCGGCCTCTGCCTCGTGCTCGAGCAGGACGGGCAGGTGGACGGCTACGCCTTGCTCGTCCCGTACTGGTCGAACGAGCTCGGCGGCCTGATCTGCACGCTGGACGAGCTCTACGTCGAGCGCAGGGCCCGCGGTCGAGGCCGCGCGACCGAGCTCCTCCGGCTGCTCGAGGATGGTGCGCTGGGGTGGGAGCCACCCGCGGCGCTCGAGCTCGAGGTCTCGCGCGCCAACGCACGCGGCCGCGCCCTGTACCTGCGCGCGGGGTTCCGCCCCGTCGAGAACGACACGCTCCGCAAGGCGCTCCCCGGCGCGCCTCGCGGCGTCGACCGCTCGGGCTGACGATCCCCGCTCCCCCTTCGGTGGGCTCCCCCTTCGACAGGCTCAGGGTGAGCGGCCTCGCTCCCCGCATCCCACGCGCCGCGGCCACAGCCCGTACACGAAGAGCGGCGCGAACAGGATCAGCTCCCGGAGCATGACGTCGATCCCCCGCGGCGTGAGGAGCCGTGGCAGGAGCGGCGACGCCGGGATGAAGGCGACGGGGAGCAGCAGCTTCTCCGTCGTGAACGGCCACAGGAGCATCGGTCCGCCCGCACCGTGCGTCAACGCGTCGAGCAGCGCGTGGCTCGCGGCCACCGCGAGCGCGGTCGCGAGCGTTCGCCACCGCGAGCGGCCCAGCCCTCCCGCGAGGGCCGTCACGAGGAGGGCGGCGGCGACGGCGAGCACCAGCGAGTGCGAAGCGCCCCGGTGGCGCCACACCGACCCAGGACCCGGGTCGAAGACGAGCGCGAGCCCGTCGAGGTCCGGGAGGAAGGCGAGGCCGGTGAACACGGCCGTCGCCCGCAGGCGCGGGCCGTCGCGGCCGGCGTGGAGCCGGCCAGCCGCGAGGCCGACCGCGAGGTGTCCGATGGATGGCACTGCGTCCCCTCGGTGCAACCGCGATGCCGCTCCCGCCGCCGCGTACACGCCCGGAACCACTCGGTGCACACCAGCTCCCGTGTCCTGGGGTCCACCGGCGTCGCGGCTCCCCGGACTCTGGCTATGATGTCCCGACCGAACCGACGGAGGCTCCTCATGGACCAGAGCAAGTGCCGGGACCTCAAGGACGAGCTCGAGGACACCGCGGAGCCGGCGCTCGTCCCCCTCGAGCGGTTCTTCGACGGCAACGACGACGACGCGTCCATCGGCTGCAACCTCTCCCCCCACCCCGGGGTCGCGACCTTCCGCGACGTGCTCACCGGGCTCGCGCGCCGGCCCGACGTCCGCTCCGTGCACCTCCTCATCGGCGAGGTGGATCCCGGCGAGGAGTACTGGCCGTTCGCCAGCGCGGCGCTCATCGCCGGCACCATCCCGGAGACGGAGGCGCGCCGGGCGCTCAAGGCGCTGAAGCCGGACGAGGTGGTGCCCGCGACGAGCGGCGACTTCGGGATCACCGACGAGCTCCTCGCGGAGCTGGGCCCCCCCGTGCTCCTGGCCTGGTGGGATTGACGCCCGCGCTCGATCGCCGTCAGACGTTCGTGCCGTCCGGCGGCGCCCCCTCGGCGAGCGGCGCGGCCGGGGCCTCGTGCCGGGCGAAGGGCGGCGCGGCCGCGCCGAGCGTGTAGCACGCCATCGAGAGCGAGCCGTACGCGTAGCCGTCCACGAGCACCCCGAGCGGCGCCCCGGCGGCCGACGCGAGGCCGGCCAGGTAGAGCAGCGGCAGGAAGTGATCCGGCGTCGGCACGGCGGCGCGGAAGTCCGGGTGCTCGGCGAGCGAGGGCGCGTCCGCCGGCCGCTCGGTCAGGAGCTCGCGGGCGCGCGCGCCGAACCGGATCGCCCAGTCGGCGCCGCGCGCCGGGGCGGCCCAGTCGATCGCCCGCAGGTTGTGCACCACGTTGCCGCTGGCCACGATCAGCACGCCCCGCGCGCGGAGCGGCGCGAGCTTCGCGCCCAGCGCGAGGTGGTGCTCGAGGGGCTTCGCGGCGTGGAGCGAGAGCTGGACCACCGGCACGTCCGCCGCCGGGAACGCGTGCACGAGCACCGACCACGCCCCGTGGTCGATGCCCCAGCTGTTCACGTCCGCCCCGACGTAGGTCGGCTTCACCGCCTCGGCGATCTCCTCCGCCAGCTCGGGCATCCCGGGCGGCTCGTAGCGGACGTCGAACAGCTCCTGCGGGAACCCGTAGAAGTCGTGGATGGTGCGGGGTCGCGGCATGGCGGTGACCGCGGTCGCGTTCTGGTACCAGTGCGCCGAGACGGCGAGGATGGCCCGCGGCCGCGGGACCGCCGCGCCGAAGGCGCGCCAGGCCTCGGTGTAGCGGTTGCGCTCCAGCGCGTTCATCGGGCTGCCGTGGCCGAGGAACGCGGCGGGGAGGAGCGTGGGGGGCGCGGCTTCCGGCTGAACGGCGCTCATGCGGGAGACATAACGAGCCCGGTGACGCCGCAGGACGGTCCACCCGTTCACGAGTCATGATCGGCCGTTCAGGCGTGCGGGGCGCCGCGTGGCCCCCGGGTCCCCGTGGGAGCCGGCGACTCCACGGCGGCCGGGCGTGCGTCGCGGCGCCCGACGGCGTTCGGAGGCATGATCCCGGCGCAGGAGCCATGTCGACCGCCGCCGACGGACACGCCCCGGACCCGCCGCGTCTCGCGCCCTCCCCGCGCGTCTTCCTGCTCTCGCCTGCGCGCGCGGGCGGCGTCCGCATCGAGCTCCTGTTCTCGCCGCGCGCGCAGTTCCCGCTCGCCCGCGCGGTGCAGGGTCCGGGCGCGGAGCTCGGGGAGGTCTTCCGGTTCGCGAGCGGCCTCTACTTCCGCGGGAAGCTCGCCTACGCGGTCGCGTTCGGCCGCCCGCCGCCGGGGCGCTCCGCAGTGCTCGTCATCGCGCCCGGCGCCGGGCTCGTCCCGGCGAGCACGATCGTCGGCGCGGGCGACCTGCGTGCCTACGCGGCCGTCCGCGTGGACGCCCAGGATCCCCGGTTCCGTGCGCCGCTCCAGCGCGACGCGGCCACGCTCGCCGCGGAGCTCGGCCCGGCCGGCGAGGTCGTGCTGCTCGGGAGCGTCGCGGCGGACAAGTACGTGAC
>JAEYOU010000615.1 GCA_023411405.1 Pseudomonadota bacterium
GAGCGCAGCGAGCAGGCGGCCCCAATGCTCGCCCTTCGACTCCGGCCCTGCTCCGCAGGGCCTACGCTCAGGGCGAGCGGACTGGTGACTCCTCGGGAACGCGGCACTTACTCCGACACGCTCCTAGTTCGAGATCTCCACCAGCCACGCCCGCGGGCAGGCGGTGTCGCGCGTGCGGGGGTCGATCATCGACCGCTTCACGACGGTGATCCGGCACGCCGGCGCGTCGAGCAGCGGGCGCACGGCCAGCCCGGCGGCCTCGAGCGCCTCCCGGCCGGCGTCGGAGACGAGCGCCCAGGCCGGCCCGCCGCTGCGCACCGCGCGGGCGACGTGCGCCGCGTCGACGTTCGGGACGAGCTGGCGCGTGTAGAGCTGGAACGGCTGGTAGATGCGCCCGACGAAGTAGAAGCGATTCCAGTCGATCGGGAGCGCCAGGGCCTTCTCGGCGAACCAGGCGCCGGGCTGGAGGCGCGAGAGCTGCGGGTAGTAGCTCGCGTTGAGGAGGAAGTTCGCGAGCAGGATCGCGACCGCCGACGGGACCCAGAGCCGCTGGAGCGGCTCGCGCAGGCGGTAGGCGAGGGCGAGCGCGGCGGCGAACGGGAGCGCGCCGAGGAGCACCCACGCCGACTCGATCCGGAACGCGAGCCCGTGCCAGGCGAGCGTGAAGACCACGAGCAGCGCGACGACGACGTCCTGGAGGCGCGTGAGGACGCGGAGCCGGAGCCCGCCCGCCCGCGCCGCGGCGTCGGCGTGCCCGGCGGCGAGCACGGCGAGGAGCGGGAAGGCGACGTTCACGTAGTGGTCGAGCTTGAAGGCCGAGAAGTTGAGGACCGTGAGGTAGAGGAACGGCCCGAGGAAGGTGAGCTGCTCGGACCCGCGGAACGCGGCGAGCCGCCCGCGCCAGAGGGCCCGGAACCGCGCGCCCCACGCCGCGAACAGGAGCGGGACCCACGGCAGGAAGGCCCAGAGCAGCGTGTAGTAGAAGAAGAGGTAGTCGTTCGCCCCGGCGTGCCCGTGACCGCCGGTGAACCGGTCCGCGCTCTGGCCGAGGAGGATGAACCGGACGCCCGAGACGCCCGTCCGGCCGCGGACGACCTGCTCCGGGTGCAGGTCGAACTGCACATAGTAGGCGTAGAGGACCGGCGCGAGGGCGACGAAGAACGCCGCCACGCCGACGAGCAGGCGCGGCGACGCCAGGAGGCGGAGCCGCCCGCGGCCCCACAGGTAGAGGGACAGGCAGAGCGCGGCGAGCGCCGCCGCGACCATGCCCTTCGTCCCGACCGCGAGGCCGATGCCCGCCGCGCCCAGCGCGAGGGAGCGGAGGTCCTCGGTGTCCGCCCACCGCGCGAGCTGCCAGAGCCCCAACGCCGTGAACCCGGCGAGGAGCGCCTCCATCCGCACGTCGTGGTTCGAGAGGACGATCCGCTGGGCCGTGATGAAGAAGATCCCCGCGAGCTGCCCGGCGCGCCGCCCGTACAGGCGCCCGGCGAGGCGGCCGCAGGACCACGCGCCGAGGAGGCTGACGAGCACCGAGAGGAGCCGGTAGCTCCAGTCGTGCACGCCGAAGAGCGCGTACCCGATCATCGCCGACCAGAAGAGGAGGTGCGGCTTGTCGAGGTACGGCGCGCCGTTCTTGACGAGGTGGATCCAGTCGCCCTCGCGGAACATCCGCAGCGCCATGACGGCGTCTTGCGGGGCGTCGTTCTGCATCAGGTCGGGGAGGAACAGCCCCGCCGCGAGCACCGCGAGGACGAGCGCCCAGAGGGCGGCGTGCCAGCCGGGGGGGATGCCCTCCCGTTCGTCCTGAGCGTAGCGGCCGCCCCCGGCGGCCGCGGAGTCGAAGGACGGACGGGGCCCGGGGCGAGCGGACCTCTCGGAAAATCCCTGTGCGCGTTCGGACATGGACCCGAAGACCCCTAGCACGGACCCCGCCCGACGTCGCGCCGAGGTCTGGCCTCGCGGCCGCCCCTGGCATAGAACGGAGCCGCCTTGGACACGACCCGCGCACCGACGAGGTTCGGCCGTGCCGTCCGGACGGGGCTCGCCTGGGCCGTGCTCGCCGGGCTGGTCGCCTGGCTGGCGAGCCAGGCCTCGCACGTCAGCTGGGGGGCCCTCGCGGCGTCGATCCACCCGCCGCCCTGGTGGGCGTGGGCCCTCGCCGCCGCCGGGCTGGCCGCGAGCTACCTGTGCCGCGGGCTGCGCATCCACGCGGAGCTCTCGCGGCGCCACCCGGTCACGCGCGGCGAGTGTCTGCGGGTCATGCTCCTCCACAACGCCGCGGTGAACGTGATCCCGATGCGCGGCGGCGAGGCGGCCTATCCGCTGCTCGTCCACCGCCGGCTCGGCGTGCCGCTCGGGCAGGCCGTGGCGAGCCTGGTCTGGATCCGCGCGCAGGACATGCTCCTCCTGGCGCTCCTCCTCGTGCTGTTCCTCCCGCGGTTCCCGCTCTGGGCGCGGGGCGGGCTCGCCGCGCTGGTGCTCGCCGCCGTCCTCGTCGCGATCGCCCTCGTCCAGCGGTTCGTCGCGCGCCGTGCGGAGGGGGCCCCGCCGCGCTCGAAGCTCCTGCGCACGGCGCTCGCCGCGCTCGAGGCGCTGTCGGACGCGCCCCGCCACGGCGTCGCCGGCTGGCTCTTCGGCGCCGGGAGCTGGGCGGTGAAGCTCGCCGCGCTGGGCCTGCTCCTCGCGCACCTCGGCGGCTTCCCGTGGCTCGACGC
>JAEYOU010000498.1 GCA_023411405.1 Pseudomonadota bacterium
TCGATTCCGGCCAGATCAGCCAGACCCTGAACAAGACCATGATCGAGGACCTCTCGATCGTTGGTCGCAACGGCGCGGAGCTGATCAAGATCATGCCTGGGATGGCCATGAACCGCGGCCTGAACAACAGCATGTGGAACAGCTACACGACGGCCAGCAATACCGGCCCGATCGGCGACTTCGCGGCAGCCGGCACGCAGCCTCACGGCGCGATGACGATGACGTCGGACGGAGCGAACCTGCTGGACCCCGGCAACCAGGGAACCCAGACCGCCAACATCAACCAGAACCAGGTAGCGGAAGTCTCGATTCTCACTTCGGCCTACGGCGCTGAATTCGCCAAGGGCCCGGTGACGTTCCAGGCTTACGGCAAGAGCGGCGGCGCGCAGTTCCACGGGTCCGGATACCTGTATGCCCGCCACAGCAAGTTCAATGCGACGGACTCGTTCGCAAAGAACCAGGGCGCCAAGCCCCTCGAAGACAAGTACTACTACCCGGGCGGCGATATCGGCGGCCCGGTGATCATCCCGGGCACCAATTTCAACAGGAACCGGGACAAGCTGTTCTTCTACACCGCCTTCGAGTACATGAAGCAGCAGCCGGCGGGCAACCTCCAAAGCTACTTCGTGCCGACGCCGGAAATGCGCCAGGGCAACTTCAGCCCCGAGCACATTGCATCGCTCGGCCCGGGTTTCGCGAACGCCCGCAGCGCGGGCGCGGTCACGCCGGGCGGCAACGCCACCAGCTCTGACGGCATCCTGTTCCCCGGCGGCATGATTCCCAAGTCCCTGCTCGATCCGAATTCGGCGATTTACATGAGCCTGTTCCCGGCGCCGAATGTGGATCCCGCGAAGAGCGCGATCGGTGCGAATTACCAGTACTTCGCAGGCCCGCCGCAGAACCGGTGGGAATACCGAATCCGCGGCGATTACAACATCAGCGAGAGCACCAAGCTGTTCGTTTCCTGGAACCATCAGGAAGAGCAGACCAAGAACCCGATCAGCATCTGGTGGCAGCTCCCGGGATCGCTTCCGTATCCGTCCGCCCAGGACGCCACTCAGAAATCGGACATCTACAACGTGAACCTGGTTCACGTGTTCAGCCCGACGCTGACCAACGAGTTCGTGTTCGCGCAGGCTAAATTCACTAACCCGATCCAGTTGATGGACCCGGACGCCGTGAACCCCGAGAAACTCGGGTTCAAGATGACCGGGCTGTTTGACAACAAGTACACGCCGCAGATCCCGAACATCTTCGGCTGGAACAATGCCTCGGTCGGGTTCGCGACTTACGGCTACGGTTCGCCCTGGTCGCCGGGCGGAGCGAACTCCTTCGGCAAGCTGTCCCAGGCGCCGAACATCAGCGACAACATCACGAAGGTCGCCGGCACGCACACGTTCAAGGCCGGCTTCTACTGGGACTTCCAGCGCAACTGGCAGACCGGGACCGCTTCCAACCTGGACAACACTACTTTCGGCGCCGTCCTGTTCGAGAACTGGGGTGCGCGCAGCACGGGCAATCCCCTGGCCGACCTCGTCATGGGCAGACCGACGCAGCTCAACCAGATGGATGATTCTCCTGTCGCGGACTTCAAGTACTATCAGTACTCGTTCTACGCCCAGGACGCGTGGAAGGCGAACCGCCGGCTCACGTTGACGGCCGGCCTGCGTTTCGAACACATGGGCAACTGGGTCGAGGGGAATAGCCCCGGACTGGCGGTTTGGGATCCCGCGCGGTATGACAACACCTCCAAGGCGGGCGGCTGGACCGGCCTGGCCTGGAACGCGATTGATAAGAGCGTTCCGCGATCCGGCTTCCCGTCCAAGCCCCTGTTTTACGAGCCCCGCTTCGGCGCCGCTTACGACCTGTTCGGCACAGGCAAAACCGTCCTCCGCGGCGGCATCGGCCTGTTCCGTTACCAGATCGCCAACAACAGCGTGAACAACGCTTATCTGCCCGGAGCGAATATCCAGAAGCTAAGCTCCAATTGGGGCTGCTGCGTGGGCTGGAACCAGTTCAACCAATACACGCCTTCCCTCGGAACACCGGGCCTCGGCTCCGCGCTCGATTCGATCATGGTGAAGGGTGACGAGAGGACGCCGAATACCTGGACGTACAACTTCACGATCTCCCAACGGATACCCTGGCAGTCCGTGTTCGAGATCCAGTACTCCGGCAACCGGTCCCGCGACCTGATGCTCAAGGGTCCGCTGGCGAACATCAACAAGGTTCCGCTGGGCGCCTTCTTCAAGCCGAACCCGAAAACCGGCGTGATCATGGACCCGGCGGCCGACGGCTTCCCGACCAACGACTACCGTCCGTACGCGAATTACACGGACATGACGCTGATGGGGCACGGTAGCTACTCGAACTACAACGCGATGATCGCGTCGTGGCAGAAGCAGACCGGCAACATGACCTTCACCCTGAACTATACGTTCTCGAAGGTGCTCGGTATCCGTGATAACCAGACGGACAACGGCAACGGCGCCGGAGTCACGCGGGATCCGTACAACATGCGGGCGAACTACGGCGTGCTGAATTTCGACCACACGCACATCTTCAACGCGGCGTACGTGATCACGCTTCCCAACCTCGTTCACGGAAATAAGGTTCTGGGCGGTGTTACGAACGGATGGCAGCTTTCAGGCATCACGCAGCTTCAGAGCGGCGCGCCGATCCAGGGCAACACCGACGGCACTCTGAACGTCCAGTGGCCGGGAAACTTCAGCAACCAGCGCTACCTCGGCACGAACGCGGCGCCTTTGATGCCCAAGGTCATCTGCGATCCGCGCAAGAACCTCGCGGACGGCCAGTACTTCAACCCGGCCTGCTTCGCGCCTCCTTCGGGCGGAGCGAATGGGGACATCATCTGGCCGTACATCAAGGGACCGAAGTTCTTCAACAGCGATCTGGCGATCTACAAGAATTTCAGGGTCACGGAAAGCCAGAAGGTCCAGTTCCGGTTCTCGGCGTTCAACTTCCTGAACCATCCGCTGGATGACTTCAGCGCCGGTGGGAACGCCGACATCAATCTGAACTTCAACAACAACGGCACGCTGTCGCAGACCAACCTTAATAAGACCACCAACGGGTTCGCCCAGTTCAGCACCGGGCGGCGCGTTGTGGAG
>JAEYOU010000619.1 GCA_023411405.1 Pseudomonadota bacterium
CCGCAGGACCGCAGGGTCGGCGCCCGCCGCCGCGCCCTGCGTTCCGCTCTTGCGCGTGAGGATGTAGCTCTGCACGCCGATGAACATGAGGGTCAGCGCGCCGATGACGATCTTGGTCCACCACGAGCTGAGCTGGCCGTTGAACTGGATGATGCTCTGGATGACGATGTTGACCAGCACGCCGAGGAGCGTGCCGAAGACGTACCCGGTCCCGCCGCTGAGGGGCGCCCCGCCCATCACCACCGAGGCGATCACGTCGAGCTCGAAGTTCTGCGCGTAGAGGCCGTGCCCCGACATCACGGAGATGCTGAGGGTCACGCCGGCGAGCGCGGAGCAGAAGCCGCTGATGGTGTAGACGAGCACCTTCGTGCGCCGGACCGGCAGGCCCATGAGCTGGGCCGACCGCTCGTTCCCGCCGAGCGCGTAGACCGTCCGGCCGAACCGCGTGTAGTGGGCCACGTAGATGGCGACGAGCAGCACCACGATCGCGGCGACCACGAGGAACGAGACGAACGCGCCCGTCTTGGTCTCGGGATCGGCGAGCCCCGGGATGAGGATCTTGGTGCGGCCGAGGATGCGGAACGTCCGGTTGTGGATCGGGATCGAGAGGTCGCTGATGAAGAAGCACATCCCGCGGGCGATCCACATCCCGGCGAGCGTGGCGATGAAGGGCTGCACCTTGAGGTAGGTGATGAACGCCCCCATCACCGCGCCGTAGAGCGTGCCCATCGTCAGCACGAACGCGATGACGGTCCAGGCGTCCCACCCGGCCCGGAGCAGCGCGGCGACGGAGACGGTCGTCAGCGCCACCACGCCGCTCACGGAGAGGTCGATGCCCCCCGAGATGATGACGAACGTCATCCCGACGGCGCTGATGAGCAGGAACGGGTAGTTGCGGAACAGGTTGAAGAAGACCTGCGGCTCCCGCATCGCGGCGTAGTGGTAGGCGCCGAACCCGTACGCCAGCAGGAGCATGAGGACCGTCACCGCGAGCGGGACGAACCGCTTGTGGCGAGCGAAGAGGCCTCGCATCGACGTGCCCATGGCTACGAGCCCCACTGGCTGGTGAGCTTCCGGACGAACACCCGGAGCTGCTCGGAGTAGAGGAGGAGCACCAGCACCACCACGAAGCCCTTGATGGCCTGGACCGCGAACGCAGGGACGCCGATCGCGAGGATGGACGTCGTGGTCGCCTGCATCACGAGCGCGCCGACGAGGCTCGCGGCGAGCGAGAAGCGTCCGCCCGTGGTCAGCGTCCCGCCGATGGCCACGGCCAAGATCGCGTCCAGCTCGTACCCGAGGCCGGTGTTGTTGGCGTCGGAGGTGGCGATGTTCGAGCTGTAGACGAGCCCGGCGGCGCCGGCGCAGAAGCCGCTCACCGCGTACGCGAGGACCTTGATCTTCTTCTCGTCGATCCCGCTGAAGTAGCTCGAGGTGGAGTTGATGCCGACCGACTCGACGAACAGCCCGATGGCCGTCCGGCGGGTCAGGAGCCAGGCGACGGCGTACACCGCCGCGACGACGTACAGCGAGACCGGGAGGATCACCCACGCCGTCCCGAGGTACAGGTACGGCTCGTAGAAGATCTGGATCCGCACGCCGTTGGTGATGAGCTGGGCGATGCCGCGGCCCGCGATCATGAGGACCAGGGTGGCCATGATCGCCTGGATCCTCCCGTACGCGATCAGGATGCCGTTCCAGAGCCCGCACAGCGTGCTCACCGCGAGCGTCACCACGAAGACCACCCAGAGCGGCGAGTTGGTCAGGTTCGGGTTTGTGTCGACCGAGCCGATCGACTTGCCGACGACGTCGGGGTGGATCATCACCGCCGCGACGGACGCGGCGATGGCCATGATCGCCCCGACCGAGAGGTCGACGCCGCCCGTGGCGATGACGAAGGTCATGCCGATGGCCAGCAGCATGACCGCCGAGCCGTTCCGCAGGATGTCGATCAGGTTCCCGTAGAGGTTCCCGTCGCGGCTCGTGATGTTGAAGAACCCGGGGACGTAGAAGAAGTCGAAGACCAGGATGAGCGCGAGCGCCAGGACCGGGAACAGCAGCCGGCTCTCGGTGAGCTTCCTGTGTCGAGCGTTCCGGGCCGGACTCATGACGCGCTCCCCGCCATCGCCTCCATCAGATCCTTCTCCTGCACCTCCCCCGAGAACTCCGACACCTTCTTGCGATCGCGGAGCACCACGATGCGGTGGCTCGTGCGCATGACCTCCTCGAGCTCGGAGGAGATGAACATGCAGGACATGCCCTCCTCCGCCAGCGACAGGACGAGCTTCTGGATCTCGGCCTTCGCGCCGATGTCGATCCCGCGGGTGGGCTCGTCCAGGATGAGCAGGCGCGGGTGGGTGGCGAGCCACCGGGCGAGGATCACCTTCTGCTGGTTCCCCCCGCTCAGGTTCTTCACGAGCTGGTCCGGCGACGGCGTCACGATGTTCAGGAGCTTGATGTACTTCTCGGCAAGCTCGTACTGCTGCTCGAGGCTCAGGTAGCGGAACCAGCCGCGGCTCGCCTGGAGGGCGAGGGCGATGTTCTCGCGGATGGTCAGGTCGTCGACGATGCCCTGGGACTTCCGGTCCTCGGGGCAGAGGGCGACGCCGCGCTGGATCGAGGCGAGCGGCGAGTGGTCGGTGACCGGCGCGCCGCCGACCGTGAGCGCGCCCTGGTCCGGCGCGTCCGAGCCGAACAGGATGGACGCGAGCTCCGTGCGGCCCGAGCCGAGGAGGCCCGCGAGCCCGACCACCTCGCCCGCGTGCAGCTCCAGGTCGAACGGCGCGATCGCGCCCAGCTTGCCGAGGCCGCGCGCGGCGACGGTCTGCTCCGGCTTGATGCCCGCCGCGCTCTCGAGCTTGGTCCGCGCCATCTCGTCGAGCTCGGTCAGATCGCGGCCGATCATCCGGGCGACGAGCTCCAGGCGGGGGAGGGCGCGGGTCTCGTACGTGCCGACCAGGGTGCCGTTCCGGAGCACCGTGATGCGATCGGAGACGTCGTAGACCTGGTCCAGGAAGTGGGTGATGAAGACGATGCCCGTCCCCTGCGCCCGGATGGTGCGCATCGCCTGGAAGAGCTGGGCCGTCTCGGCCGCGTCGAGGCTCGAGGTGGGCTCGTCGAGGACGAGCACCCTGGCCGAGCCGATCTCGAGGGCGCGCACGATGGCCACCATCTGCTGGATGGCGACGGGGTACGTGTCGAGCGGGAGCGTGACGTCCACGTCGACGTTCAGCCGCAGGAGCATCTCCCGGGCGCGCGCGTGGACCGCCTTCCAGTCGATCTTGCCGCGCCGGTGCGGCTCGTGCCCGAGGAGGACGTTCTCCGCCACCGTCAGGTTCGGGCAGAGGTTCACCTCCTGGTACACGGTGCTGATGCCGAGCGCCTGCGCCTGCTGGGTGGAGCGCGGTGCGACCGTCCGGCCGGCGAGCGTGATGGTGCCCGCGTCCGGCCGCTCGACGCCGGTGAGGACCTTCATGAGCGTCGACTTGCCCGCGCCGTTCTCGCCGACGAGCGCGTGGATCTCGTGGCTGCGGAGCGTGAAGTCCACGCCCTCGAGCGCCTGCACGCCGGGGAACGCCTTCGCGATCCCCTTCATCACCAGGACGTCCGTCTGTCCGTCCGCCACGGAGCACCGCCTTCGCGCGGGGCTGGAGCCGCCCGGGGCGCGACGGGTCGCGCCTATGCCCCGGGCGGGCTGCTCTCCAGCGAGTCAACGTCAGTTCACCCTCAGCAGAGGGGCCGGCCGGCGGCCGGCCCCGGATCGAAGGGCTAGTACTTCCGCGTCTTGGCCACCTGCTTGATGTTCGGGTCGGACGCCCGGAACACGCCCTCCTGCGAGGGGATCCACTTCGGCAGCTGCTGGCCGTTGAGCGCCTTGAGGGCCGCGTCGTAGACCTGCGGCGCCAGGAGCGGGTTGCACTCGACCGTCACGTTCATCGTGCCGTCGAGGAGCGCCTTGAAGGCGCCGGCGGTGGCGTCCACGGAGAGGATCTTGATGTCCTTGCCGGGCTTCATGCCGGCTTCCTTGATGGCCTGGGCGGCGCCGAGGCCCATCTCGTCGTTCTGCGCGAAGACGCCGGCGATGGTGCCCTTGGCGTGCTTCTTCAGCCACGCCTCCATGACCGCCTTGCCCTCGGTGGCGCTCCAGTTGCCGGTCTGGCTCTCGATGATCTCGATGCCGCAGTCGCCCATCTTCTCGCGGAAGCCCTGGCCACGATCCTTGGCCGCGGAGGAGCCCACGTTGCCGACGAGCTCGACCACCTTCTTGTTCTTGCTGTCCTTGAGCAGGGTGCACATCTCGACGGCGGACTTCCGGCCTTCCTCGGCGAAGTCGGAGCCGATGTACGTGACGTACAGGTCCTCCGGCGCGTCGATGCGGCGGTCCTGGAGGACGACGGTCTTGCCGGCCGCCTTGGCCTCCTTGAGCACGTCCTCCCAGCCGGTCGTCTCGAGCGCGGCGAGGATGATGACGTTGACGCTCTTGTCGGCGATGAAGTTCCGGAACGCCGAGACCTGGTTCTCGAGCTTGTTCTGCGCGTCGTAGAACTTCAGGTTGATGCCGAGCTGCTTCGCGGTCTCCTTGAAGGAGCCGGTGTTGGCGGTGCGCCACCCGCCCTCGGAGCCCGTCTGGATGAAGCCGACGGTCATGTCCTTGTACGTGTACTTGTCCTTCGCTCCGCCCGTCGCGGGCACGAGGACGGCCGCCAAGAGGATCGGGATCAGTCGCTTCAGCATTCTCGCTCTCCTATCGTTCGCTGCGCTTGCATCGAACACGGTGGGCAACGTTCGCTGGACGTACTGGCAACGTTCGCTTGCAGTTGAGCACGGCTTGCTTGCCGCGTGGGTCTCGACGGTTGAGGACGCCAGTACATTCGAGCGCACCCGCCCGCGTCAAGTGTTAACGTTCACATGGGCCGAGAAATGCGGACAGGTCTGCGTTCGGCGCGGGCCGATCCCGTCGAGCCGGCGCACCGGTCCGGGCCCGGAAGGGGTGCGAGCCGGTCCGACCTGACGGGCGTGACGCGCCGCCCGCCGCTTCCATCCGGGGGCGCCCGCGGTCCTTGACGCAGGTGCCGGGACCGGGTTTAGTGCAGACACTGGACTAATCCGCGGGGGTCCACCCGAGCCCGCGTCGTCTCTCGAGGAACACCATGTACCTGGGCATCGATCTGGGAACGTCCGAGGTGAAGGCCGTCCTGCTCGAAGAGGGCGGGGCGATCGTGGCCTCGGCGCGCGCGCCGCTCGAGGTGCAGCGGCCGCAGCCCCGGTGGTCCGAGCAGTCGGCCGAGTCCTGGTGGGCCGCGTCGCTCGCCGCGGTCGACGAGCTCCGCGCCACGAACGCCGCCGCGCTCGCGGCCGTGCGCGGGCTCGGGCTCTCGGGCCAGATGCACGGCGCGACGCTGCTCGACGAGGCCGACCGGCCCCTGCGGCCCGCCATCCTCTGGAACGACACCCGGTCCGACGCCGAGTGCGCCGAGCTGGAGCGGCGCGTCCCGCGGTCGCGCGAGCTCACCGGCAACCTCGCGATGCCCGGCTTCACCGCGCCGAAGCTGGTCTGGGTCGAGCGGCACGAGCCGCAGGTCTTCGCCAGGGTCCGGTCGGTGCTCCTGCCCAAGGACTACCTCCGCCTCCGGCTCACGGGCGAGAAGGTCTCGGAGATGTCCGACGCGGCCGGCACCCTCTGGCTCGACGTCGGGCGCCGCGACTGGTCGGAGGAGATGCTCGCCGGGACACGGCTCTCGCGCGCGCACATGCCCCGCCTCGTCGAGGGCAGCGCGCCGTCGGGCGAGCTGCGCAAGGAGCTGCGCGACCGCTGGGGGATGAAGGGCCCGGTGGTGGTCGCGGGGGGCGGCGGCGACAACGCCGCGAGCGCGGTGGGGATCGGCGCGGTGGCGCCCGGCGGCGGCTTCGTCTCGCTCGGCACCTCCGGCGTCCTGTTCGTCGTGAACGATCGGTTCCTGCCCAACCCGGCGCGCGCCGTCCACGCGTTCTGCCACGCGCTGCCCGGGCGCTGGCACCAGATGAGCGTGATGCTCTCGGCCGCGAGCTGCCTCCGGTGGGCGACGCAGCTCGTGAAGGCGAAGGACGAGGCCGAGATCCTCGCGGAGGTGGAGCGGCTCGACCCGGCCGCCCGCGCGGCGGCGCCGCTCTTCCTGCCCTACCTCTCGGGCGAGCGGACGCCGCACAACGACCCGGCCGCCCAGGGCGTCTTCTTCGGGCTCACGCACGGCACCGACCGCGCCGGGCTCGTCTACTCGGCCATCGAGGGCGTGGCCTTCGGCCTGGCCGACGGCCTCGACGCCCTGCGCGCCGCCGGCACCAGCGTCGGCACGCTGTCGCTCGTGGGCGGCGGCTCGCGCAGCGCCGCCTGGGCGCAGCTCATCGCGGACGTCCTCGAGGTCCGGCTCCAGACGCACACCGGCGGCGAGACGGGCGGCGCGCTCGGGGCGGCGCGGCTCGGGCAGCTCGCCTGCGGCGCCGCGGAGG
>JAEYOU010000558.1 GCA_023411405.1 Pseudomonadota bacterium
GCGCGTCGCCTCGCGGGCCGGGGATCACGACGAGCTCCAGGGGGCCTGCCGTGACCGCCCGGTCACCCGCGACGAAGGTGACCCGGACGCCCTCGAGCGACACCGCCGCGGGCGTCACCCGGCCCGTGCGGAGGAGCGCCGCGACGTCCGGCCGGACGCGCAGGGTCTCGACCCGGAGCGGCGCGGCCTCCCCCGGGCGGGATGCGCGCAGGGCCAGGGGGCCGAACCGGACCCGGAAGAGGTGATCGACGCGGACGTCGGGGCCGAGATCGACCGGGCCGAGCCGCTCCTCGACGAGCGCAAGGATCCGGCTGCGGAGGGCGCCGCTCCGGCAGGCATGCCGCGCGAGGAGCTGCGCCGCGCCGTACGCGAGGAGCAGCCCGGCGAGGCCCCAGGCGACGAGCCCCGGCAGAGCGGCCAGGCGCCTGCGAGCGGCGGGAGCGGGGGCGGACATCGCGCGCGCTGTGTACAGGTCGCCGCGCCGGAGATCAACCGTGCGGCGCGCCGCAGGCCCCGGACGTGCATGGCCCGGATGAAATCTCCGGCCCACCTGTTAACATCCGCGGGAGATCATGGCCTTCCTCGGCCCCAGCCTGCGCCGCGCGAAGGTGCCCGACCGGCCCGTCCGGCGCGGCCTCGTGGCGGGCCTGATCTCGCTCGGCGTGAACGCCGGGATCGTGCTCGGCCTCGCGGCCGCGGGGGCGTTCGACGCCCCGGATCCGACCAAGCAGGAGAAGGTCGAGCTCGCCCAGGTGACCGCAGGGGACTGGGAGCGGAACCGGACGATCCGGGACCCGGCAGCGGCCATCCCCGTACCCGTCCCTCCGCCGGAGCCGCCGGCCCCGCCGACTCCTCCGCCCCCGCCGCCCCCGCCCGAGGAGGGCAAGCCCGGGCCGGTGGTGGACACGGGCCCCGCCAACGACCGCGTGCCGGACTCGGCCCGCTACGCGTCCGAGCGGAACAACCGCGTCGAGAAGGAGACGCGCTCGCGGTGGCAGGGCACCGGCAACTTCAAGAATCGGGCGCCGGTCCCGATCGTGGGAGACACCGACCAGCGACGCCGAGGCGAGCGGGGCAGCGACGACGAATCGCGCGAGGCGCGTGAGGGGCAGCGTGGGACCAACGAGAAGGGCGGGGAGCCGGCGCCGGAGTCGCGCCCTGCGCCCGCGGAGGACCGGCTCGCCCTGCTCGACCCGAAGATGCCCCGCCCGCGCCCGAGCTCGCCCCCGCGCATCGGCTCCGACGGAGACGCGACCGGCATCCCCGGGCTGCCCGGCGATCCGCAGGAGGCGCGGAGGAGATCCGGCGACGCCCGGCTCGATCCGACGTTCAGGGACATGGAGCGGATCACCGCGGGTCCCAGCCTCGACGCGCTCGATCCCGACATCGAGGAGGGGGACGCGACCGCGCTCAACACGAGCTCCTACCGGTTCGCGACGTTCTGGAACCGGTTCAAGCAAGACGTCGGCGATCACTGGCATCCCGGGGTCCACCGCCAGATCGAGGCGCGCGCTCCGCGGGGCATGTACGGCGGGAGCGATCGAGTCACCGGGCTCCGGATCGTGCTGGACGCTTCGGGAGCCGTGCGGAGGATCGAGGTCGTCTCGCCGAGCGGGCTCGAGTTCCTCGACCGCGTCGCGGTGCAATCCGTCCGGAACGCGTCGCCGTTCTACAACCTGCCCCGCGGGCTCCTCGACGAGAACGGAGAGCTCTCGTTCGACTTCACCTTCGGCGTGGATGGGCGGCTTCTGGACCCGAGGGTCCCGGGCGCCTCGGTGGGCCTTCAACGCTGGCCGTGACGGCGGTCCGCGCTACCCCGGCCTCCACCGCAGCACCGGCCTCCGCGCCGCGCGGGTCTCGTCGAGCCGCGCCCGGAACGGCCGCACGGGCGCGGCGTGGAGCGCGTCGGGATCGCGCCGGGCCTCCTCGGCGACGGCGAGCATCGCCTCCGCGAAGGCGTCGAGCGTCTCCTTCGACTCGGTCTCGGTCGGCTCGATCATGAGCGCGCCCTGGACGACGAGCGGGAAGTAGATCGTCGGCGGGTGGAACCCGTGGTCGATGAGCCGCTTCGCGACGTCCATGGTGACGACGCCGGCGGCCTTCTGGTTCCGATCGTCGAACACCACCTCGTGGAGCGAGTCGGTCTCGTACGGGAGGTGATAGGCCTCGCGGAGCCGCGCGCGCAGGTAGCTCGCGTTGAGCACGGCCAGCTCGCCGGTGGCGCGGGCGCCCTCCGGGCCCCACTCGCGGACGAGGGCCCAGGCCCGTACGAACATCGCGAAGTTGCCCCAGAACTCGCGCAGCTTGCCGATGGTCGCGGGCCGCTCGGCGGGGTCGGTCACGAGCCGGTACTCCGTGCCCTCCTTCACCACGACCGGGAGCGGCAGGAACGGCGCGAGGACCTGCTTCACCGCGACCGGCCCAGAGCCCGGGCCGCCGCCGCCGTGCGGGGTCGCGAACGTCTTGTGCAGGTTGTACTGCATGACGTCGAACCCCATGTCGCCGGGGCGGGCGACGCCGAGCAGCGCGTTCATGTTGGCGCCGTCGCCGTAGACGAGGCCGCCCTTCGCGTGGACGATCGCGGCGATCTCCGCGACGTGGCGCTCGAACACGCCGAGCGTGTTCGGGTTCGTGATCATGATCGCCGCCACGTCCTCGTCCATCGCGGCGGCCACGGTCTCGGGGTGGAGCCGCCCGTCCGGGCCGGACGCGAGCTGGACGACGGCGTAGCCGTTGAGCGCCGAGCTCGCGGGGTTGGTGCCGTGCGCGGTGTCGGGGATGAGGACCTTCTTGCGCGGGTTGCCGCGCGCGGTGTGGTACGCGCGGATGAGCATGAGCCCGCACAGCTCGCCCTGCGCGCCGGCCGCGGGCGTGAGCGTCGTGGCGTCCATGCCCGCGATCTCGGTGAGCGCGCGCTCGAGGCCGTACATGAGCTCGAGCGCCCCCTGGCACAGCTCCGCCGGCGCGAGCGGGTGCAGGTCCGCGAAGCCGGGGAGGCGCGCGACGGCCTCGCTCGACTTCGGGTTGTACTTCATGGTGCAGGAGCCGAGCGGGTAGAACCCGGTGTCGATGCCGTGGTTCCAGGTGGAGAGGTGGGTGAAGTGCCGGACCACCTCCAGCTCCGAGAGCTCGGGCAGGCCGGCGAGGTCGTCGCCGCGGAGGAGCGCGGCGGGCAGCGCGGGATCGAGCCCGCGCTCGGGGCGCGGCAGCGAGACGCCGCAGCGGCCCGGAGAGCCCTGCTCGAAGACGAGCTTCTCCTCGTGCACCAGCCCCCGGGTGGCGCCGCCCAGCCCGGGCAGGTCCGCCGGCGCGGGCGCGCCCCCCGCGTCCGGGGCCTTCGGGGCGTCCGCGCCGGGGTTCATCGTCGGCTTCCATCCGGTGGGGTTCGCCATGGTCAGTCCCTGAGCGCGCGGGCGAAGAGCTCGATGAGCTCGGGGGAGTGGAGCTCGGTCGCGCAGCAGAGGAGCGCGCCCTTCGCCCGCGGGAGGTCCGGGTACCAGCGCGCGAGCGGCGCGCCGGCGACGATGCCCCGCCGCGCCAGCTTCGCCACCGCCGCCTCGGCGTCGCCCACGTCGAACGCCTGCTCGTTGAAGACGGGGCCCGAGAAGGCCGGCGCGAAGCCGGCCCCCCCCAGCGCGTCGCGCAGGAGCTGGAGCCGGGCGTGGTTCAGGCGGGCGAGCTGATCGAGCCCGCGGCGGCCGAGGAGCGAGAGGTGGATCGTCGCCGCGAGGGCGCAGAGGCCGGCGTTTGTGCAGATGTTGGAGGTGGCCTTCTCGCGCCGGATGTGCTGCTCGCGGGTGGAGAGGGTGAGGACGAAGCCGCGCCGGCCGTGCTTGTCGACCGTCTCGCCGGCGATGCGCCCGGGGAGCTGCCGGAGGTGGGCCTCGCGCGCGGCGAAGAAGCCGGGGGCGGGGCCGCCGAAGGTGAGCGGGTTCCCGAAGCTCTGGGCGCTGCCCACCGCCACGTCGGCGCCCAGGGCGCCGGGGGGCGCGAGCAGGCCGAGCGCGACCGCCTCGGCCGTGACCGCGATGGTGAGCGCGCCGGCCTTCCTCGCCAGCGCCGCCGCCTCGGGCAGCGCGTCCACGACGCCCAGGAAGTTCGGGTAGCCGACGAGGACGCAGGCGGTGTCGGCGTCCACGGCGCGCGCGAGCGCGTCGAGGTCGGTGCGGCCGTCGGCGCCGAACGGGACGGTGAGGATCGCGTCGTCCGTCGAGCGCAGGTAGGTGGCGAGGACCTTCCGGTACTCGGGGTGGACGGCGGCGCTCACCACCACCTTCCGGCGGCCCGTGACGCGGCCGGCGAGCAGGGCGGCCTCGGCGGCGGCGCTCGCGCCGTCGTACATCGAGGCGTTCGCGACCTCGAGGCCGGTGAGGAGGCAGACGAACGTCTGCCACTCGAACAGCGCCTGGAGCGTGCCCTGCGACACCTCCGGCTGGTACGGCGTGTACGCGGTGAAGAACTCGCCGCGGAGGAGGAGCTGATCGACCGCCGGCGGGACGTGGTGCGGGTACGCGCCGGCGCCCGCGAACGGCGGGTGGCGCGTGTCGTTCCGCCCGGCGAGGCGCCGGAGCTCGGCGAGGAGCGCGATCTCGTCCAGCGCGGGCGGCAGGTCGAGCGCGCGGGAGAGCCGGAGCGGCGCCGGGATCGACGCGTGGAGGTCGGAGACGTTCTTCACCCCGATCGTCTCGAGCATCGCCCGGACGTCCTCGGGGGTGTGCGGATGGTAGCGCAAGGGCGGGCGCTCCTGGCTCGTCACTCCTGCTCTTCGAGGAACGCCTGGTACCCCTTGGCGTCCATGAGGGCGTCGAGCTCGGTGGGATCCGAGGGCTCGATGACCACCATCCAGCCCTCCTCGTAGGGATCCTCGTTCACGGTCTCCGGCGCGTCGGAGAGCGGATCGTTCACCTCGACGATGGTCCCGGAGATCGGCGCGAACAGCTCCGAGACGGCCTTCGTGGACTCGACCACGCCGAAGGCCTCGCCCTTCTTCACCGCGTCGCCGATGTCGGGCAGCTCGAGGTACACGACGTCGCCGAGCTGGTCCTGCGCGAACTCGGTGACGCCGACCACGACGTTCTTCCCTTTCCGGCGGGCCCACTCGTGCTCACGGGTGTAACGGAGGTCGTCGGGGAAGTTCATGGGCTCCTCACGGGCGCGTGTAGAAGGGGGTCTTGACGGCGCGGGCGGCCGCGGAGCGGCCGCGGATCTGGACGGCGAAGATCGAACCCTCGGCCGCCAGGGCCGGGGGGAGGTAGGCGAGGCCGAGCGAGGTCCCGAGCGACGGGCTCTTCGTGCCGCTCGTCACCGCCCCCACCTGCCGGCCGTCCTGGAGGACGGGGTAGCCGTGGCGCGCGATGCCCGGCTCGGTGAGCACGAAGCCGACGAGCTTCCGCGCGATGCCGTGCTCGCGCTGGCGGAGGAGCGCGTCGCGGCCGAGGAAGTCGCCCTTGTCGAGCTTCACCACCCAGCCGAGGCCGGCCTCGAGCGGCGTCGTGCCCTCGTCCATGTCGGCGCCGTAGAGCCGGTAGGCCATCTCCAGCCGGAGCGAGTCGCGCGCGCCGAGGCCGCACGGCGCGAGCTTCTCGTGCTGCCCCGCCTCGACCAGCTCGTCCCAGAGCCGCCCCGCCTGGTCGGGCGGGCAGAAGAGCTCCATGCCGTCCTCGCCCGTGTAGCCGGTGCGGGCGACGAGGCAGGGGATGCCCGCCACCTCGCCCTGCGCGAACCGGTAGGAGCGGAGGGCGGAGAGGTTGGCGTTCGTGAGCCGCTGGAGGAGCTGCGCGGCGAGCGGGCCCTGGAGCGCGAGCTGCGCCCACGCGTCCGACTCGTCGCGGACCTCGACCCCGTCCCCCGTCGCGCGCTCCGCGAGCCACGTGAAGTCCTTGGCGCGGTTGGACGCGTTCACGCAGACGAGCAGGTCCTCCGCGGAGCGGCGGTAGACGACGACGTCGTCGACGATGCCGCCGTCCTCGCGGCAGAGGCACCCGTACTGCGCCTGGCCGTCGGCGCACCGGGCGAGGTCGTTCGTGAAGAGCCGGTTCAGGGCCTCGAGCGCGCGCGGCCCGCGGAAGACCACCTCGCCCATGTGCGAGACGTCGAAGAGGCCGACCCGCGTCCGCACCGCCTCGTGCTCGGCGAGGAGCCCTTCGTACTGGACCGGCATGTCCCACCCGGCGAACTCGACCAGGCGCGCACCGGCCTTGCGGTGGTTCTCGTAGAGCGGAGTTCGGAGGGCCATGGCGCCTCGGGGGAGGGCGCGCGGATTCTCCTCGGCGCGCGCGGGGGGGTCAAGCCGCCTTCACGGCGCCACACGCGCCGCGAGGCGGACCGTGTTCACGAGGAGCATGGCCCGCGTCATCGGGCCGACCCCGCCCGGGACCGGCGTGATCGCCCCGGCCCGCTCCGCCGCGGCCGCGTACTCCACGTCGCCGACCAGGCGCCCGTCCGCGAGCCGGTTCATCCCGACGTCCACCACCGCGGCCCCCGGGCGGATCCACGCGCCCCGGACGAGCTCCGGCCGCCCGATGGCCGCGACGAGCACCTCCGCGCGGGCCACCTCCTCGGCGAGGTTCACGGTGCGCGAATGGGCGATCGTCACGGTCGCGTGCCGCTCGAGCAGCATCGCCGCCATGGGCTTGCCGACGATGTTGGACCGGCCGACCACGAGCGCGCGCTTCCCCTGGAGGTCGACCTTCGCCTCGTCGAGGAGCCGGATCACCCCGGCGGGCGTGCAGGGGCGCGGCACGTCCCCGATGCCGATCGAGAGCGCGCCCACGTTGAACGGGTGGAAGCCGTCGGCGTCCTTCGCCGGCGAGATGGCGTTCAGGACCCGCTGCTCGTCGACGTGATCGGGGAGGGGGAGCTGGACGAGGATGCCGTGGACGGACGGATCGCGGTTGAGCTTCTCCACGAGGGCGAGCAGCTCCGCCTGGCTCGTCTCGGCGGGCAGGTGGTGCTCGGTCGAGGCGATCCCGACCTCGTCGCAGTCCTTGCGCTTGCCGCGCACGTAGATCGCGGAGGCGGGGTCCTCGCCGACGCGGACCACCGTGAGGCCGGTGACGATCCCCCTGGCGCGGAGGGCGCGGACCTGCTCGGCCACCTCGCCGCGGACCTTGGCCGCGACCGCCTTGCCGTCGATGACGATCATGCGGCGGGAGTGTATATGCTCCGGTCCCGGGTATCACCCCGAACTTTCCGGAGCGTGCCTCGATGGAAACGGCGAAGTGCCCCACCTGCTCCACGCCCGTCGCCGCGGGCGAGAAGTGCGTCACCTGCGCCGCGGTGGCCGACGGCCTCGTGCTGCTCGTCCGGTACGACTACGCGACCGTGGTCGAGCTGCGGAACCAGCTCGAGGAGGCCGGGCTCGCGCCGGAGATGGAGCGGGTGCCGCCCATGGACGAGCACGAGCGGGCGCGCCCCGCTGGAACGTCTACGTCCCCGCGGCCGAGGCCGAGGCGGCGCGCAAGGT
>JAEYOU010000565.1 GCA_023411405.1 Pseudomonadota bacterium
GTAACCGCGCCGCCCACCTCCGCCCGGAGCGCGGCCGAGCGGCGCGCCTGCAGGGTCCCCGAGATCTGCGGGCCGTCCTCGAGCTCCCGCAGCTCGACGACCGCCACGTTCTCGGGCGCGAGGCGCACGGGGGGCGGGGCGGCCTCCGGGCGGGTGCCCGCCTCTTCCCCGGCCCCGCCCCGGCACGCCGCCAGGACGAGCGCTGCCAACACCGCCGCCCTCCGGGCATGCGCCGCCATCGAGGAGACGGTACGCACGAAGCCGCGGCGCGGACTGCGCCCCGGTGCCACGGGCGCACGTGCTCGGAGTGGGTGGGCTCGCCCCCCCGAGCGCTCCGGGCGGGGACGCGCTAGAAGGACCGGAGAGCATCCGCCCCGCGCCGGAGGAAACGCCGTGTGCCAGCTCCTGGGCATGAACTGCAACGTGCCCACCGACATCTGCTTCTCGTTCCGGGGTTTCTCCGCCCGCGGCGGCGGCACCGACGTGCACGCGGACGGGTTCGGCATCGCCTTCTTCGAGGGGCGCGGGTGCCGCGTCTTCCTCGACCCGCACCCGGCGCGGGACTCTCGCGTCGCCGAGCTGGTGCGCCGCGTCCCCATGCGGTCCACGAACGTGGTCGCCCACGTCCGCAAGGCCACCCAGGGGGCGGTGGCGATCGAGAACTGCCATCCGTTCCAGCGCGAGCTGTGGGGCCGCTACTGGGCGTTCGCGCACAACGGCAACCTCGAGCAGCTGCCGCCCCCGCCGGGCCAGCTCTACCGCCCGGTCGGGGCGACCGACAGCGAGGCCGCCTTCTGCCATCTGCTCGAGGCGCTGCGCGCGCGGTTCCCCGACGGGAAGCCGCACCTGCCCGCGCTCCACGCGGCGCTCGCGGCGCGCACGCGGGAGCTCGCCGCGCTCGGCCCGTTCAACTACCTGCTCTCCGACGGCGAGCACCTCTTCGCGCACGCGTCGACCCGGCTCCACTTCATCGTGCGCCAGGCGCCCTTCGGCCCGGCGCACCTCGTGGACGAGGACCTGACCGTGGACTTCGCCCAGCACACCACGCCCGAGGACCGGGTGGCGGTGATCGCGACGGCGCCGCTCACCGACAACGAGCGGTGGTCGGAGCTGCCGATGGGCGCGCTCGCCGTCTTCGGCGGGGGCGCGCTGCTCGACGTGGAAGCGTAGCCGCTCCGGCGCGACGAGGCACGCGGTCCCACCAGGGTCAGACGGATTCACCGTCGAATGTCCGTGTCCGTCCGCCTACTTGGAACGCCAGCGCGAATCGATTCAGATGGGATCGAGCCAGCGGCTTGCGGGGTCCGGCGCCGAGGTGCAAGACTCGCCCAGGAGGCACGTATGCGTCGCACCGCCATCGTCGTCGCCGCGCTGCTGCTCTCGTCCTGTTCCACGACCCCGGCCCCTCCGTCGGCGCGGGCCGTTGCGGACTCGGGGCTCCCGCCCCCGGCCGCCCTCCAGCCGGTCCCGGTCGAGTTCGTGAGCGCCGAGCTCACGAAGGCCGGCGCGGCGATCAACGAGACGCGGTACTCGGAGCACCCAGACGACGTGGCGATCGACGCCAAGATCTACGCCGAGGGCGTCATCACGATCCTCGGGAGCGTCGGCGTCGGGAAGGGGTCGTCCTACGCCGGGATCGGCCTCAACTTCGCCGTCACGGGCGAGGGCAAGTCGCTGGACGCGCGGGGGTACAAGGCGGTCACCTTCAAGCTCTCCTCACCCGTGAAGCGCGACCTCCGCCTCCGGATCTGGGGCGACGACCTGAGGAAGCGGGAGACGGGCTGCTACCCGGTGTACACGCAGGCGGTCGGCCCGCAGATGAAGGCGTACACCATCCCCCTCTCGAAGTTCGAGGCCGAGAGCTGGTGCGGGAGCAAGGCGGAGCCGGTCCTCGCCACGCTCGGGCGCCTGTGGGGGTTCGAGGTCGCCGACATCACCGTCGCGCGCGAGCCGACCGCATTCTCGATCGGATCCGTCGTCCTCGAGCCCTGAGCAACGGCGCCTAAACCGAATCTAAACCGAATTAGGCCCTCCTTCGTGCTTGACGCGGCGCGCGTGGCCCCGCTTCAATGGGGCCACACGAGAGCTGCGCCGCCGCCGCGGGGTCCGGACACGCTGCCCGCCCTCCCTCGGCGTCGCGCGGTTCGAAGGAGAGGGAGCCATGACCTTCAGACGAATGGGCATCATGATCGGTCTCGCGGCGCTCGCGGTCGGCTGCTCGGACAAGAGCTCCAGGCCGCCGCCGGCATGCTCCGGTGGGGTGAGCACGGTCTCCGGGCTGCCGCTGCCGAAGGGCTGCGCCGCGCAGCCGGCCGGTGACGCCGATGGCCAGGTCGAGGTGCTGCCGTGGGCCGGGTTCAAGGGCGCCGTGTCGTTCACGTTCGACGACGCCGTCGGCTCCCAGCTCCGCAACTACGAGACGCTCAACGCGCCGGGCGTCCGCCTGACGTTCTACATCGCGCCCAACCAGGTCGAGCGCGAGGATCCGGAGGGCGGCGAGCTCCTGCCGCGCTGGAAGCAGGTCGTCGCCGACGGTCACGAGATCGGCAGCCACACCGTCCACCACTGCAAGATCCTCTCGGCCGAGGGCGACGGGACCCTGGACGTCGAGAACACGAGCAACCCGTGCGCCTGGGGGGTCCCGGAGGCGGAGCTGGCCACGGCGCGGCTCCAGGTGGAGGCCGCGAACGACTATGTCCGGGACGTCATCGGGCAGGTGGACGCGCTCGGGCGGCCCGCGGTCTGGACGATGGCCACGCCGTACGGCGACGGGGCTTACAAGCGGTTCGCCCAGGAGGCGGGCCTGCTCGCGAGCCGCGACGTCTGGATGGACAGCGAGGCGCGCAGCGCGTTCCTCGCGCCGGGGGACCTGGACGAGATCTTCAGCCTGCCGACGTGGGCGGGCGGCGGGGCGCCGTGGTGGGGCGTCGACACGGAGCAGGAGACGTTCGAGGAGATCATCGACGACGCCCGCGGCCGCGGCGGCTGGACCACGCTCCTCTTTCACGACGTCACGCCCGATCCCGACCCGGGCTGGGATCCCCAGAACTACAGCTGCTGCGCGGTCGCCGCCGGCAACATCGCGGGCGCGCTGGAGCACCTCAAGCGCTGGGGCGACGTGTGGGGTGACTCCGTCGTGAACGTCGCCGCGTACACGATCGCCCAGCACCTCTTCTCGACGCTCGCGCCGGTCGAGGGCGGCGGAGGCGAGCAGACGTGGACCTGGACGCTCCCCGACAACTACCCGCCGGGCAAGTACCTGCGCGTGTCGGTGACCGGCGGGACGCTCTCGCAGACGATCGACGGCGCGGCCGTGACGCTGCCGTGGAACTCCCGCGGCTTCTACGAGGTCGCGCTCGACGCCGGCAACCTGACGCTCACCCCCTGACGGATCCACAACCGGAGGGAACGGAGCGGAGCGGCTCGGCCGACGAGCCAGGTGTTCGAGGTGGACGACATCCAGCTGCTCGAGAGCGTCCCCACGCCTTGACGGACGCCCGGGCCTTCCGAGGCCCGGGGTTCTCGAAGGCGCGTACGGCACCACGCCGGTTGCGGTATGCTCGCGCACCCCAGCGTCCGCGGGACGACTCTCACCTGCTCCGGCGTTGTCGGGTGGATGGACGCACACATGGCCCAGGAGCTCCTCCGCGTCGCGCAGGCCGCCGATCGGCTCCCCGGAGGTCCGGCGCGCGACGCCCAGCCCTTCGTCCGCCTGCCCGCCGGGCACAGGACCGCGCTGCCGGACACGCGGCGGGCCGAAGCCGCGCGCCTGGAGCGCGAGATCCAGCTCGCGAGCCAGAGCCCGATCGTCACCGCGGTGCTCGAGACCTCCGACTCCATGCTCCTGGTCCTCAACCGGGAGCGGCAGATCGTGGCGTTCAACGGCCGCGTGCCCCGGCCGGACGGGAGCGAGCTCCGGGGCCTTCGCCCGGGCGACGCGCTCGGCTGCGTGAACGCGGCGGAGCCGGGCGGGTGCGGCGCCTCGCCGGCGTGCGAGACCTGTGGGGCGCTGGGCGCGGTCGTCGGCTGCCAGCTCCGGCGGGGGCCCGTCGAGGCGGAGTGCACGATCCGGAGCGAGGCGGCCGGCGGCGCGAACTACGAGCTCCACGCGCGGGCGGCCCTCGTCGAGCTCGAGGGGGCCACCTTCACGGTGCTCTCGCTCCGCGACGTCTCCGCCGAGAAGCGGCGGCAGGCGCTCGAGCAGCTCTTCTTCCACGACGTCCTCAACACGGTCGCCGGCCTGCGCAGCTGGTCGGCGCTCCTCGAGCGGACCAGCGATCCGAGGCGGGCCGCCGAGCGCATCGAGCTCCTCTCCCGCCAGATCGAGCGCGAGATCCGGGATCAGCGCGCGCTGCTCGAAGCGGAGAACGGGACGCTCACGCCGCAGTGGGGCCCGCTCGACGCCCCCGCGGTGCAGGAGGACCTCGCCGCGATCTTCGCCGAGCACCGGCTCGCCAAGGACCGGCGGCTGGAGCTCGACCCCGCGCCCCCGGACCTCGCCTTCACCAGCGACCGCGCGCTCGTGGTCCGGACGCTGGTGAACGCGGTGTGCAACGCCCTCGAGGCGACGCCGCCCGGCGGCGCCGTCCGGTGCTGGGCGGAGGCCGTGGCCGGCGGCGGGATCCGCTTCCACGTGCAGAACCCCGGCGCCATGTCCTCCGACGTGCAGGCCCGCGTCTTCCAGCGCTCGTTCAGCACCAAGGCCGCGCGCGGGCGCGGCCTCGGGACCTACAGCATGAAGCTGTTCGGGGAGCGTTGCCTGGGCGGCAAGGTCTCCTTCGTGTCCGACGATCGGCGCGGGACGGTGTTCACGCTCGCGCTGCCGGCGCGGCCCGGGGCGTAGCGGGGAACAGCCTCCGCACCAGGCCCCGCACCTCCTCGAGCCAGGCGCCCCGCTCCGCGGGCGTGCTCGTCGCCACGACCGCGAACGTCCGGCGCTCGACGTGCTCCACGCCGCACAGCCCGAAGATGCAGTCCTTCCAGATCCGCTCGAGCGGGTCGCCGAAGACGGCCGCCTCGCGCGCCGGGTACGTGTTGGAGGTGTGGAGCACCAGCGCGCTCCGCGCTCGCAGGAGCCCCTCCGGCACCCCTTCGCCCCCGTCGCCCTCGACGAACCGGTACGCCACCCTGGGCCGGAGCACGCGATCGACCCAGCCGGCGAGGATCGCCGGCGGCATGCCCCACCAGTTGGGGTGCACGATCACGATGCCCTCCGCCTCGGCGATCTCCCGGCAGTGAAGCTCGATCGCGGGCGGCAGGGGCGCGCCCGCGGGCTCCTCGCCGGGCGGCAGCACCGGATCGAACCCCTCGGCCTGGAGATCGTGGAAGCGCACGTCGTGGCCGAGGGCGCGCGCAGCGTCTGCGGCCGCGGCGGCGAGCGCGTGGTTCAGGCTGTCCGCCTGCGGGTGGCCGAGGAGGATCGAGAGCTTCATGCGCGGCCAAGGCTACCGCACCGCCGGCGCCTGCGCAGCATCGCCGCGGCCCCTTCCGGTGCGCGCGTCGATCGAGCGGCGACGCGCGAAACCCGGGAGAATGGGCGCGTGAACCGTCCGCCTGCCCCGCGCGCGATCCCCCGGCTCTTCGTCGCCGTCGTCCAGCCCGTCCAGGAGTTCTTCCGGCTCGAGGCGGCGAGCGGCATCGTGCTGCTCGCCTGCGCGATCGCCGCCCTGGTCTGGGCCAACCTGGACCCGGAGAGCTACCACGCCGTCCTCGCGTACCCGGTCCGCCTGGGCGCAGGCGCCTTCACGGCCGAGTTCACGGTGCACGCGCTCGTGAACGACGGCCTCATGACGATCTTCTTCTTCGTCGTGGGCATGGAGATCAAGCACGAGCTGGCGGTCGGCGAGCTCAGGTCCCCGGGGCAGGCGCTGCTCCCGCTCGTCGCCGCGCTCGGCGGGATGGCCCTGCCCGCCCTCATCTACGTCGCCTTCAACGCCGGCGGCCCAGGGAGCGCCGGGTGGGGCATCCCGGTCGCGACCGACATCGCCTTCTGCATCGGCGTCCTCACGCTCCTCCGCAGCCGCGTGCCCCACGCGCTCGTGGTGTTCCTCACCGCGCTCGCCATCTTCGACGACATCGGCGGCATCCTCGTCATCGCGCTCTTCTACGGGTCCGGCATCCACGCCACCTGGCTCCTCGGCGCCGCCGGGGTGGTGGCCGTCCTCGCCGTGATGTCCCGCGCCCACGTCCAGCACGGCGTCGCCTACCTCGTCGCCGGCCTCGCGCTCTGGCTCGCGTTCCACGAGGGCGGCGTGCACGCGACCATCGGCGGCGTCGTGCTCGGCTTCGCCGTCCCCGCGCGCGCGCGGAACCGGCCGGGGGACGTGCTCGCCTCGCTCGGGGAGCACCTCTCGCAGCTCGACCGCGCGCGCGAGAGCCGCGACGAGGCGCTCGCCACGGACGAGCTGCTCTACCTCGACGAGCGGATCACCGAGCTCCAGGCGCCGCTCGACCGCTTCGTGGACCGCCTCCACCCCTGGGTCGCCTTCGGCGTGATGCCGATCTTCGCGCTCGCGAACGCCGGCGTGACGCTGGGCGGCGGCGGGTCCGCGGCGTGGCTCGGACCCGTCGCGGTCGGCACGGCGCTGGGCCTCCTCGTCGGGAAGGCGGTGGGGATCTTCGGGTTCACGCTCGTCGCGGTGCGGTTCGGGCTCGCCCGCATCCCGGGCGACGCCGGGCGGGCGAAGATGCTCGGGGTGTCCACGGTGGGAGGGATCGGGTTCACCGTGGCGCTCTTCATCGCGTCGCTCGCCTTCCCCGACGCGCCGGCGCTCCTCGACCAGGCCAAGATCGGCGTCCTCGCGGGCTCTCTGGCCGCCGGCGTCGCCGGCGCACTGCTCCTCCTCCGTACGCGGCCGGTCCGCGGGCACGCGGCGGCGAGGCCGGAGGGGGCATGATCGAGCGCATCGGGATCTCGCTGGAGGACGAGCTGCTCGCCCGGTTCGACCGCCTCATCGAGGAGAAGGGGTACGAGAACCGCTCCGAGGCGATCCGCGACCTGATCCGCGACGCGCTCGTGCAGCGCGCATGGTCCCAGCCGGACGGGCGCGAGGAGCGGGTCGCGGTGGTGACGCTCGTCTACGACCACGACGCGACGAGCCTCGCCCACAAGCTGGCGCACGTGCAGCACGAGAACCACAAGGCGGTGGTCTCGGCCCTGCACGTGCACATGGACGCGCACAACTGCCTCGAGGTGCTGGTGCTGCGCGGCCGCGGCCGCGAGGTGCTCGCCATGGGCGAGGAGCTCATCAGCACGAAGGGCGTGAAGTACGGCAAGCTCGTGCCCGCCACCACCGGGCAGACCCTGCGCTGAAAGCTGCCCGCGCGGCGCGCGGGTCTGGTAGAACCGCGACGTAGCACGAATCCGTGTGAACGGCATACCGCTCCCGCCCGGGGCGGACCACCGTGGGAGCCAGCCGCGCATGCACATGTCCGACGCCCTCCTCTCGCCCGCGGTGGGCGGTGCGCTCTGGGTGGTGACCGCCGGGGCGGTGGCCGCGTCCGCGCGTCGCGTGGAGCGCGCGCCCGACGCAGGGCGGGTGCCGCTCATGGGCGTCCTGGGCGCGTTCGTCTTCGCCGCCCAGACCGTCAACTTCTCCATCCCCGGGACGGGGTCGTCCGGGCATCTCATGGGCGGGCTCCTGCTGGCCGCGCTGCTCGGCCCGGCCGCGGGGTTCCTGGTCCTCGCCTCGGTGGTCTGCGTCCAGGCGCTGTTCTTCGCCGACGGCGGGCTCCTCGCGCTCGGCGCGAACGTCCTCAACATGGGCGCGGCGAGCTGCTTCGTCGCCTACCCGCTCGTCTTCCGGCCGCTCGCCGGCGCCCGGCCCGCGGGCGCGCGCCTCCTCGCGGCGTCGGTGCTCGGCGGCGTCACGAGCCTCGTCCTGGGCGCGCTGGGCGTGGTGGCCCAGACGACCGCGTCGGGGGTCTCGACGTTGCCCGCGGGGCCGTTCCTCGCGCTCCTCGTCCCCATCCACGCCGTCATCGGCGCCCTCGAGGGGCTCGCGACGGCCGCCCTGCTC
>JAEYOU010000626.1 GCA_023411405.1 Pseudomonadota bacterium
GGCGAAGGCGGTCCGGAGGGCGCCGGCAGCGTCGAGCGCCCAGCGCGCGGGGGCGGGGAGGGCGGCGCGCAGGAGGCGGAGGCGCAGGAGGCTGGTCGCGCGGTCCACGTCCGCGAGCCAGGCGCGCACGTTCCGCGCCTCCGCGGGGAACGCCCGGGAGAGGTCCTCGACCAGGCGCTCGCGCCCGGCGCGCAGCTCGAAGTCGAAGCCGGGGAAGTGCAGCCGCTCCACGACCTCGGGGAGGCGATTCCACGCGAGCGCGCCCCCGCTGGCCACGCGGAAGACGTCGCAGGGCTCACCGGGGGTCACGACGTCGGTGCCGACGTAGTGCACCCCGACGTCCCAGCGGAAGCCGCCCGGGCGCTCGAACGTGTGGGTGAACCCGCCGGCGCGCCAGTGGCGCTCCAGCACCAGCACGCGGCGGCCCTCCAGCCGGGCGAGCAGCGCCGCCGCCACGAGCCCGCCCACCCCCGAGCCGATCACCACCACGTCGAAGTCGCCGCGCGCGGCCGCCGTTCCACCCATGTCGCCCTCCTCGATGGCGCGGCAGGATGCGCCGGGGACGCGCGCGCGCCTTGGCCCGCCGCGCCAGCCCGTTGGCACTTTCCGCCTCGGCGCGGGCGATCGCCAGGCGCCCGGGCGATCGAGGGCGTGCCGCCGCCGGCGTGCGGGCCGGGGATGCCAAAAGCGCGCAGCGGTACGCAACGTTGGAGCGGGCGTCTCGCGTCCATGGGGATGCGGGCGCCCCTGCCGCCACCGTCCCGAGGAGACTCCCGATGCGCACCCCGCTCCCCCTGGTCAGGGCCGCCCTCCTGGGCGCGCTGGCCGCGCTGTTCGTCCCCGCCGCCGCGCACGCGAAGGACTGCGTCGTCGGCATCTCGATGTACACGCTGTCCGCCCCCTACTTCGTGGCCCAGGAGAAGGCCGCCACCGCCCGGGCGAAGGAGCTCGGGTGCAAGGTGGTCGGCTCGACCGACGCGCGGAACGACCTCAACAAGCAGATCTCCGACGTCGAGGACATGGTCACGCGCGGCGTGAACCTGCTCATCCTCAACCCCCGCGACCCCGAGGGCCTGAACGCCGCCGTGGCCGCGGCCACGGCGCAGGGCGTGAAGGTCATCGTCATCGACTCGGGGATCAGCCCGAAGGCGAAGATCACCGCGCTGGTCCAGTCCAACAACACCGCCAACGGCGAGCTGGTCGGGGGATGGCTCGCCCGGCAGACCCGGGGCAAGGACCTGAAGATCGCGCTCATCTCCGGCGACAAGGGGAACGTGGTCGGGCAGGACCGCCGGCTCGGCGTGTTCCGCGGCCTGGTCGAGGGGCAGCTCCAGCAGAGCGGACGCGTGAAGTTCGAGGTGGTCGCGCAGGGGTGGGGCGGCTGGAACCAGGAGGGCGGGCTGAAGGCGATGGAGGACATCCTCACCGCGCACCCGAACGTCAACGTCGTGCTCGCCGAGAACGACTCGATGGCCCTCGGCGCCCGCAAGGTGCTCGCCGACGCGAAGAAGCTGCAAGGCGTCCTCGTGCTGGCGGCGGCCGACGGCCAGAAGGAGGCGCTCGCCCTCATCAAGCAGGGGCAGTACGGCGCGACCGGCCTCAACGATCCCGCGCTCGTCGCGCGGACGGGGGTCGAGATCGGCCACAAGGCGATCAACGACCAGCTCCCGCAGGACTTCCCGCGGATCAACTACACGCCCCCGGCGGCGATCACGAAGGAGAACGTCGACAAGTATTACAACCCGAACGCGGTGTTCTGACGGGCCGTGGCCACCCCCGCGCCCGAGCTCGCCCGGCTGAGCGGGATCACCAGGTCGTTCAGCGGCATCCGCGCCCTGGACGGCGTGGACTTCACCCTTCGTCCAGGTGAGGTCCACGCCCTCGTGGGCGAGAACGGGGCGGGGAAGTCGACGCTGATGCGGATCCTCGGCGGGGAGCTCCCGCCCAGCAGCGGCCAGGTGGTGATCGACGGCGCGCCGGTCCACTTCCACGGCCCCGCCGACGCGCGCCGCCACGGGATCGCCATCATCCACCAGGAGCTGGCGCTCGCGCCCGACCTCTCCGTCGCCGAGAACATCTTCCTGGGCGCCCTGCCGGCCGGCATCCGCTGGCCGGAGCTGCGCCTGCGCGCCGGGAAGCTGCTCTCCCGCCTCGGCTTCGACATCCACCCCGCGGATCCCGTCCGGCGGCTCTCGGTCGCGCAGCAGCAGGTCGTGGAGATCGCGAAGGCGCTCTCGCTCAACGCACGCATCATCGTGTTCGACGAGCCCACGTCGGTGCTCGGGACCGGCGACGCCGAGCGGCTCCTCCGGATCATCCGCGGGCTCCGCGACGACGGCGCGGGGGTGGTCTACATCTCGCACCGCCTCGACGAGGTCTTCGAGGTCTCCAGCCGGATCACGGTCATGAAGGACGGGCGCGTGGCCGGCGTCGTCCCCACGGGTGAGGTGGACACGGACGGCCTCATCAAGCTGATGGTGGGCCGCTCGCTCCGGGCGATGTTCGCCGAGCGGGCGGCGCGCAGGGTGGGCGCGGAGGTGCTGCGGGTCGAGGGGCTCGAGGCCGGCCGGATGGTGCGGAGCGTGAGCTTCTCCGTCCACGCGGGCGAGGTGGTCGGCCTCGCCGGCCTCGTGGGCTCGGGCCGGACGAACGTCGTCCGGGTGATCTTCGGCGCCGACCGGCCGGACCGCGGGCGCATCTTCCTCCACGGCCGGGAGATCCGCGTGCGCGGGCCCGCGGACGCGGTCCGCCACCGCATCGGGCTCGTCCCCGAGAGCCGCAAGGACCAGGGCGTGGTCCTGCCGTTCTCGATCCGGGCCAACGCCACGATGGCGGGGCTCCGGGCGGTCGTGAACCGGCTCGGCTTCATCCGGCGCCGCGTCGAGAGGCGCACGGTCGGCCGGCTCGCCGAGGCGCTCCGGATCAAGATGAGCAGCGCCGAGGCGCCGGTGGCGAGCCTCTCCGGCGGGAACCAGCAGAAGGTGGTGCTGGCGAAGTGGTTCCACGTGGACTGCGACCTCATCATCCTCGACGAGCCGACGCGCGGCGTGGACGTGGGGGCGAAGACGGAGATCTACGGCCTCATCGACCGGATGGCCGAGGCGGGGAAGGCCGTGCTGGTGATCTCCTCCGAGCACCAGGAGCTGTTCGGCCTCTGCGACCGGATCCTGGTGATGAACGAGGGCCGCCTCATGGGCGAGCTCCGCCCCGACGCCTACAGCGAGGAGCGCGTGCTGTCGCTCGCCCTCGCCGCGGACGCGCCGGCGGCGCGAGGAGCGAGGTGAACATGGAGGCCGCGGTCTCGACCGGTGGGGCGGCGCGCAGGCGCGTGGAGCTCGGCGAACTCCTGCAGCGGTTCGCGTCGGTCGCCATCCTCGCCATCCTGCTGGTGGCGGCCAGCTTCATGTCGGAGAGCTTCTTCACCGTCCGCAACCTGTTCAACGTGCTCCGCCAGGTCGCGGGCACGGGGATCATCGCGGTCGGGATGCTCTACGTCATCCTCACGGCCGGCATCGACCTCTCGGTCGGCTCGATCGCCGCGCTCGCGAGCGTGCTCGTGGCCTGGTTCCTGGGACAGCACGGGCAGGTGTCGGCCGTCGCGCTCACGCTGCTCGTGGGCGCCGGCCTCGGCGCGTTCTCCGGGTCGCTGGTCGCTTACCTCCGGATGCCCGCCTTCGTCATGACGCTCGCGATGATGAGCATCGCCCGCGGGCTGGCGCTCATCGTCTCGCGCGGCCAGCCGATCATCGTCGAGGACGACCCCGCGCTGGTGACGGTCTTCGGCGCCGGCTTCACCGCCCGGGTCCCCAACCCCGTCTGGCTCCTCGTGGCCGTGTACGTCGTCGCCGGGGTGGTGCTCGCCTTCACGCGCTTCGGCCGGCTGGTGAAGGCGATCGGGTCGAACCCGGAGGCGGTGCGGCTCTCCGGGATCCACGTGCCGCGCCACCTGCTCGCCGTCTACGTGATCGCCGGCGTGTGCGCAGCGGCGGCGGGGGTCATCTCCACGAGCCGCTCGGGCGTCGGCTCGGCCACCGTGGGCGTGGGCGCCGAGCTCGAGGCGATCGCCGCGGTCGTCATCGGGGGCGCGAGCCTCGCCGGGGGACGCGGCGGCGTCGTCAACACGTTCATCGGCGTGTTCGTGCTCGGGATCATCAACAACATGATGAACCTCGCCGGGGTCCCGGGCTTCTACCAGGGCGTCGTGATGGGCGGGATCATCATCGTCGCCGTGCTGCTGCAGCAGGGGACCTCGTACATGCAGGGGCGGTAGCCCGCCCCGCGTGCGCCCAGCCGGGCGGTACCCCGGGTGCACCCGTGCTCCGGGGACCTCGCACCATTACGAACGCCGCACGGGCGATGGGACCAGAGGCGAAGTCACCCCCGCAGGGCGGTCCGCTCCATCCGAGGCCGGCGCCGGCGGACCTGTTCGCCGGCGGCGGCGAGATGGGCGCGCTCATGCGCACCGTCGACTGGGCGTCGACCCCGCTCGGGCCGGTCGACGGCTGGCCGCAGAGCCTCCGCACCGCGCTCGGCATTCTGCTCCTCACGCGGCACCCCACCTTCATCTGGTGGGGGCCGGAGCTCGTGCAGCTCTACAACGACGGGTACCGGCCCATCCTCGGCGCGACCAAGCACCCCGCGGCCATGGGCGGGCGCGGCCGCGAGACCTGGGCCGAGATCTGGCCGGTGATCGAGCCGATGATCGCCAAGGTCTTCGCCGGCGGGGCGACCTACGAGAAGGACGGGCTGCTGGTCCTCGATCGCAACGGCTTCCTCGAGGAGTGCTACTTCGATTACGCGTACAGCCCGATCCGCGACGAGTCGGGCGGGGTGGGCGGTGTGTACGTGGCCTGCTCGGAGACCACCGGCCGGGTCCTCGGCGAGCGGCGGCTCCAGGTCCTGGGCGCGGTGGGGTCCGGGGCCGCGGGGGCGACCACCGTCGAGGAGGCCGCGCGCGCCGCGCTCGCGTCCCTCGCCGCGGAGGCGCCGGCGGACGTCCCGTTCGCGGCCATCTACCTCCCGCGCGGGCGCGCGCTGGTCCGCGTCGCCGAGTCCGGGT